>NZ_CP159808.1:382231-689462 GCF_047717795.1 Candidatus Levibacter sp. Uisw_134_01
TTATAAAAAAAATTATTATCAAAAAGCCAAGTGGTAATATTCAAAATTGGGCTAGAAAAGAAAGAAGAAGAATACTATGCGATGTAGCTTTTGAATTTTCAGCTAATTTAATTTTAGGTCATCATATAGATGATTTGGTAGAAACTATATTTATGAGATCAGTTAAAGGTTCAGGTATTGAAGGTCTTATAGGTATGCAAGATAGAATGATTTGGAATGATACTTTAATTTTAAGACCGCTTATATTTTTCAAAAAACGTCAGATAATAGATTATGTAAATAGTAATAATGTTATCTTTTTTGAAGATCAATCCAACTTTTCGTTAAAATTCGAGAGAACCAGGGTTAGAGAAACATTAAAGAAAATTAGTGTGAGCAACTGGCCTACTATATCAAATGATATAATAAAATTTAGTTTACTTAATAAACAGCTTTTATTAAAAATTAATGAAATTTTTAGTAAATGGGTTCAAAATAATATATTGATTGATAATAGGGGAGCAATAAGGGTTGATTTTAAGAATTTACAAAATATTTTTGAAAAATCTAATTTATTTACTATTAGCATTTTTGGTAGAATAATCAAAACTGTGGGAGGTAACGAATATGCGCCTAAAAGAGAAAAAACATTAAATTGTTTAAAACATATTTATAGTCCTGTATTTAAAAATACAAATTTAGGAAACGTTAAAATATCGTTAAAGAAATCATATTTATTTTTTACTAGAGAAAATAGAAACATAAATTTTGATATAGAAATAATAAAAAATAAAAAATATATTTTTGACGGGCGATTTTTTTTAACAAGTAAATATTCTGGTAATTTAATTAGTTCAGAGTTTCATAATTTTGAAGGTGTGAAAAATAATAATCCTTTTGCAGAATGTGAAGATGATATAAATAATACAATTCCTTTTATGTCAACTCTTGAAGGAGCGACCATCAAACCCTATTTTAATATATGTGGTGGTAAATCACATATTAAAACTAATTCTGAAGGTAAGCCTTATGAGCTTACCCTCATTAACACTGCATTTATGTAAGCGTCAAAATTTTAAAAGAATAAAAGGAAAAAAATGAATAATTTCGGAAAAAATATTGCAGTTTGGGTAATTATCTCCCTCGTATTAGTTGCAATCTTTAACGTGTTCCAAGGGTCATCGTCTCAGAATACTACTAATGCAATAGCTTACTCTGATTTTTTAGCAAGGGTTAATGCTGGTGAAGTAAGAGAAGTTAGTATTCAAGGTGACAAAATTTCTGGAGCATCTAGTAGTGGTGTTCCTTTTTATTCATTAATTCCTAAAGAAGAAGAATTAGCTAACAAATTGTCTGAAAAGGGAATTAAAGTTACTTCTGAGCCAATCGAAAATGGAATGCCTGGAATATTCTCTGTTTTAATATCATGGTTTCCTATGCTCCTTTTTATTGGTGTATGGATTTTCTTTATGAAACAAATGCAAGGTGGTTCAAAGGGGGCTATGGGATTTGGAAAATCTAAAGCTAAACTTTTAACAGAGCATAGGGATAAGGTTACATTTAAAGATGTGGCAGGCATTGATGAAGCTAAATCAGAGTTGGAGGAGGTAGTAGAATTTTTAAAGGATCCAGCTAAATTTCAAAAACTAGGCGGTAAAATACCAAAAGGAGTTCTACTTGTTGGCCCTCCTGGAACAGGTAAAACGCTTTTAGCTAAAGCTGTTGCGGGTGAAGCTGGTGTTCCTTTTTTTACGATTTCTGGTTCTGATTTTGTTGAAATGTTTGTGGGTGTTGGAGCGTCTAGAGTTAGAGACATGTTTGAGCAAGGAAAAAAGAATTCACCATGTATTATATTTATTGATGAAATTGACGCAATGGGTCGTCATAGAGGTGCAGGCCTTGGGGGAGGTAATGATGAAAGAGAGCAAACATTAAATCAGTTGTTAGTAGAAATGGATGGATTTGAAACTAATGAAGGAGTTATTTTAGTAGCTGCCACTAATAGACCTGATGTACTTGATCCAGCATTGTTAAGACCAGGAAGGTTTGATAGACAAGTTGTTGTTCCAAACCCTGATATGATTGGTAGAGAGAAGATTTTAAAAGTGCATATGAAAAAAGTCCCTTTATCATCTGATGTAATTACTAAAACCTTAGCAAGGGGTACACCTGGATTTTCAGGTGCTGACTTGGCAAACTTAGTTAATGAAGCTGCTTTGCTTTCTGCTAGAAAAGGTAGAAATAACGTTAGTATGATTGAATTTGAAGAGGCTAAAGACAAAGTTATGATGGGATCTGAGAGAAGGTCTATGGTTATGACGGAGGATGAAAGAAGATTAACTGCTTATCACGAGGCAGGACATGCAGTTATTGCAGTTTACTCTCCAGCAAGTGATCCTATACATAAAGCAACAATTATTCCGCGTGGAAGAGCTCTTGGAATGGTAATGAGATTACCTGAAGGTGACCGTGTTTCCATGGCTAAAGATAAGCTTTTTGCAGATTTAAGAGTAGCATGTGGTGGAAGAATAGCCGAAGAAATGATATTCGGTAAAGAAAAAGTGACTACTGGTGCCAGCTCTGATATCAGAATGGTAACAGATACAGCTAGGCGAATGGTTACTGAATGGGGTCTTTCAGAAAAATTAGGATTTCTAGCTTACGAAGCTAATGAGCAGGAAGTATTTCTTGGAAGATCAGTTTCTCAACAAAAAAATCTTTCTGATAATACAGCATCAATAGTTGATAATGAAATTAGAAGAATAGCGGACTCAGTATACTCTGATGCTGAGAAAATGTTAAAGAAATACTCTAAGCAACTAAAAAAAGTTGCAGAGGCCTTGTTAGAATATGAAACATTAGATGGAAAACAAATACAAGATTTGTGTAAAGGGCTAAAAATGTCTATAAAAAAGTCTGTAGATAATACTCCTCCTAAGGCAAAGAAGCCAAAAAAGAGAGCCGGCATACCATCCACTAATGCAAAAGGAACAATTGTTACTAATGAAATAGATAATTCTTAATTGTAACTATTTATTATAAGGCATTAAATGAGTGTTTTGGAAAGAAATAGATATCTTTTAGCACAGCCTTTTTCTAAAAATGTAGAAACATATGTATGTCCTATATCAAAATCAAAAAATGAAGTTTCAGATGGTTTAAAAATAGCTGGTGGTTGGCGTTTTTTTAATGAATTAAGGGTAATACAAAAAAAAGAAAATGTTTTTTCTGAATCTATAATGACGCCTTTAAAATTAATAGAAGAAGCTAAAAACGAAAGTAAAGAAGCTCTTCAAGAAGCCGAAAATGTAATTGACTCTATAACTAATAAAAGACTTTCTTTTTCAAACCTTAATATGTCTCAACCTCATGTTATGGGCATAATTAATTCAACTCCAGATAGTTTTTATAAGAAAAGTAGATCAACTAACTCTAGTTTTGCTATTAAAAAATCAAATCAGATGATATCTGATGGAGCATCAATAATTGATATAGGAGGAGAATCATCAAGGCCAGGAGCTAAGAAAATATCAATTGAAGAAGAGATGCAAAGAGTTATACCATCTATAATTGATTTTAAAAAGAATAATTTAGTTACTCAAATTTCCTTGGACACTAGGAATTTACCAACAATGAAGTTAGGCCTTGAGAGTGGAGTAGATATTATTAACGATATCTCAGGATTTGAAGACCATAATAAAATTAAGTTTGTTTCAAAATTTAATTTGCCTGTAATTGTAATGCATATGCAAAATGAACCCAATAATATGCAAATTGACCCAAAATATAGTTTTGCACCTATTGATATTTATAAAATTTTATCAAAAAGAGTTAATCTATTAATCCAGATGGGAGTTAATAAATCCAATATAGTTGTAGATCCTGGAATCGGTTTTGGAAAAAATATATATCATAACTTAGAAATTTTAAGAAATGTCTCACTTTTCCACAGTTTAGGCGTACCAATTCTAATTGGATTAAGTAGAAAAACTTTTATTCACGAAGTTGTAGTAAAAGGGTATAAATATGAAGGAATTACTAAAAGGTTAATTAGTCCAACTAAAAGGTTGAGCGGCTCCCTTGCTTTTGCTATGCATGCTTATAAAAATGGAATACAAATAATAAGAACACATGATGTGTTTGAAACAAAGCAAGCAATTATTTGTCAGGAAACTATGAATTAAAAGGCCAAAATGAATAAACTCTACTCAAATAGTAATCAAAGATTATTTGGAACAGATGGTATAAGAGGAACAGTTAATGCCGGAAAGGTGACTGCTTTAACGGCAGTTAATTTAGCTATGGCAGCTGGTGAGTACTTTTATGGAAAAGCTGGAACGAAGAAATCAAGAGTTTTAATTGGGAAAGATACGCGATTATCTGGATATATGCTTGAACCTGCGTTAGTTGCAGGCTTTACTAGTGTTGGTTTAGACTCAATTACTACGGGGCCTTTGCCTACTCCTGCTATTGCTCATTTAACAAGAGTTTTAAGGTGTGATCTAGGTGTTATGATATCTGCATCACATAATCCTTATGAAGATAATGGGTTGAAATTATTTGGAGCTGATGGATTTAAATTAAATGACGAAGTAGAAAATGAAATTCAATTGCGAATGGAAAAAGGACCAACTTTAGCTAAGTCGGAACTTTTAGGTAGGGCAAGAAGAATGGAAGATGCTATTGGTAGATACTCAGAATTTGTAAAACAAATACTGCCAAAGCATCAGGATTTAAATGGTATGAAAGTTGTTTTAGACTGTGCGAATGGGGCATCATACAAAGTAGGGCCAGAGGTCCTCTTTGAACTTGGTGCAGAAGCAATAGTTATTGGTGTTAAGCCTAATGGTAGAAATATAAATCTTGATTGTGGTGCGATGTTTCCTAATAAAATGGCAAATACAACTAAGTTAGAAGAAGCTGATTTAGGAATAGCTTTAGATGGTGATGCTGACCGAGTTATTTTCTCTGACGAAAATGGAGACATTATACATGGTGATCAAATAATTGCTTTGTTAGCAAAAGAAATGAAAATAAACAATGAGTTAAATAATGACAGGGTTGTAGGAACCTTGATGTCAAATTTAGGATTAGAAAATTTTTTAAAAGACTTAAAAATAAATCTTTATAGAACTAAAGTTGGAGATCGTTATATATTAGATGAAATGATAAAATCAAATAGTAAACTTGGAGGTGAACCGTCAGGACATATCCTACTAACTGACTTTGCAAAAACTGGTGATGGTTTATTAACAGCAATTAAAGTTTTATCACTATTGAAAAAATCAGGCATGAAAGCATCTGAATTTTTAAGACCATTCAAACTAGTTCCTCAATCATTGAAAAACCTAAAAAATATAAATAAAGAGGTTTTGTCTAATGAAACTGTTACTAAATTAGTTAATAAAAAACAAAAATTGTTAGGAAATAATGGAAGAATTTTGTTAAGAGCTTCAGGCACAGAAGATCTGATTAGAATTATGGTTGAAGCTGAGAATAAAGATCAAGTTGCAGAAGTAACTAAAGACATTGCGGATAAGATTATCGAACAAAATGATATCCTCAAAAATAAATAACTTATCAAGCACTGTTTTAGTGATTGCAGGGTCAGACCCTAGTGGTGGCGCAGGTATACAAGCTGACTTAAAAACGCTAACCAGTCTTGGTGTTTATGGTATGAGTGCGATTACAGCACTAACTGTTCAAAATACAAAAGGTGTTTCTGAAATTCATGAAATACCAATAGATATTGTGAAAAAACAGATACAAGCATGCTTGTCAGATATAAATACTGATACGATTAAAATAGGAATGATGCATAACGCAGAACTAATTATGGGGATATATGAAACTTTTGAAAATCAGAACGTAATTAAAAATAAATCTACTAAAATTATCTTGGACCCTGTTATGGTTGCTAAAGGTGGACATAGACTCCTTAAAACAGATGCAATCGATGCATTAAAAATATTTATTAAAAAATTTAAACCTATTCTAACTCCAAATATTCCAGAAGCAGAAATATTAACGGACACCAAAATTCAAAATATAAGCGATATGGAAAAAGCTGGTAATCTAATTCTTAAACTAGGGGCGAGCCATGTTATTTTAAAAGGTGGACATCTTGAAAGCAAAGAAATAACCGATATTTTAATAGATTATAATGGTTCCCATAAAATCCAAGCTATTAAAAGTAACACTATGCATACACATGGGACAGGCTGTACAATGGCATCAGCATTTTCTGCAGGAATAGCAAAGTCATTTGATATTAAGGATGCTTTTGAAATGGCTCATTCTTATGTTAATAAGGCAATATTATCCGCCCCAAAATTTGGAAATGGTCATGGACCTATAAACCATTGCCATTCTATTAATGTGTTTCAATATTAAATATTTGATTAATTTTTTTATACCATTGGAAAATTTCATCTTCTTTGTCTAACAAATTGCACGAACTGCAGGTGTAAACCCATTTAAAATTTCCAAAAAAAATAAAGTCTTCTATTCCTGGATTAGACCCTGAAATAAAACCATTTTTTTTAATAAGTGACCTCATTGGATTAATTAAGTTTCTAAACTTTTTAATTGAATCAGAAATAACGGGTACGAATTTTGTGATAGGTCCCTTAATGCGTTCTTCTCTTGTAACAATATAATGGTCTAAATCATCACCTTCTAGAATATTAGGTATTTCATGAGCTATAATTTTGAATAGAATTGGCAAAATTTGTCTTGACGTCCAATGATATAAAAAGTGAGAAAAATTTTTACTTGTTTCGTTAACAAAAAGCTTTGGATTTTCATAATTTTCATCTAGCCAATTAATTATATTCCAAGAATCAGATATATGACCGTTTTGATGTTTTAAAACTGGAACTAACTGTTGATTAGAAAACGAAATTTTATTTTTTTCAGAAAATCCAACAGCCACAGTTTCAAAATCAATATCTTTATAAAATAAACATAATTTTACATTCCAGCAAGGTGGGCTAAATCTGAGATCATTTTTTCCGGCCAATTCATACAATGTTATCATTAATTCAACCTATAATATTAAAAAACTTTTTTGCTAAAATTTAATAGAGTATTGACAAATTCCTTATAATCATTAAGTAGAATATCGGGCCGCTGTTTCCCAACAAACAGTAACATTTATAGAGGTTAATATGACCATTCCATTAGTCAAGCCAATTCGTCCTGAATTTTCATCTGGACCATGTGCTAAAAGGCCTGGGTGGTCTTTACAAAATCTTAATAACGCCAACTTAGGCAGATCCCACAGACACAAAATTGCAAAAAGCAAATTAGAAACAGCTATTACGTTAACAAAATCTGTGCTTGAAATCCCTAATGATTATATTGTTGGAATTGTTCCGGGTTCTGATACAGGAGCTATTGAAATGGCAATGTGGAACTGTTTAGGGGCTAAACCTGTTGAAATATTAGTTTGGGATAGTTTTGGATCTGATTGGGCAAATGATATCAAATCTCAACTTAAAATTAGCGAATTATCTATTTCAAAGGTAGATTATGGTAGATTACCTAATTTATTAAATAAAAAATTTACAAGTGACATTGTTTTTAACTGGAACGGAACAACAGCTGGTGTTTGTGTCCCAGATGTTGATTGGATAGATGATGATCGTGTTGGGCTTACCATATGTGATGCGACTTCAGCTGCATTTGCCATGAATATTGACTGGTCAAAATTAGATGTTACTACATTCTCTTGGCAAAAGTGTTTAGGTGGTGAAGGTGGACATGGTATGATTATATTATCTCCTAAAGCTGTTGAAAGAATTAATTCATATAACCCTCAATGGCCGATACCCAAATTATTTCAACTTAAAAAAAATGGTAAATTAAATATTGATATTTTCTCTGGCTCCACAATTAATACCCCTTCAATGCTCTGTGTTGAAGATTATATAGATGCTCTAAACTGGAGCATAGAAATTGGTGGATTGGCAGAACTTATAAAAAGGTCAAAAAATAATTTAAACATAATTGCCGAATGGGTTTCTAAATCTCATTGGGTAGATTTTTTATCTGAAAACTTTGATACAGTATCTAATACATCTATTTGTTTAAAATTAATTGACCCAAAAATAATTAATCAATCATTGGAAGTTAAAAATAATATTGAAAAAAATATTATCAAACTTTTAGAAGATGAGAATATAGCTTTTGATATAGGCAGTTATAGATCAGCACCTCCTGGACTAAGAATATGGGGAGGACCAACAGTAGATAATGATGATGTTAAAAAATTATTACCTTGTTTGGATTGGGCCTATGACAAGACTTTAAAAATACTAAAATTAATTTAAATTTTGAGGATAAAGCTATGCCAAAAGTATTAATAAGTGATAAATTAAGTGAATCAGCTATTGAAGTTTTCAAAGAAAATAAAGTAGAAACATCTTATATGCCTGGTATTGAAAAAGAACAATTATTAAAAATTATTGATCAATATGACGGATTAGCTATTCGATCTGCTACGAAGGTCACAGAAGAAATTTTTAATAAAGCAAAAAGTTTGAAAATTGTTGGTCGTGCTGGCATAGGTACAGATAATATTGATAAAATAGCAGCAACTAAAAATGGTGTTATAGTTATGAACACACCTTATGGAAATGCAGTAACTACTGCTGAGCACGCTATAGCTCTTATGATGTCTTTGGTTAGGATGATACCAAGAGCCGATGATTCTACGAGACAAGGGAAGTGGGAAAAATCAAAGTTTAATGGTACAGAAATAACAGGAAAATATTTGGGTCTAATTGGTTGTGGTAATATAGGTTCAATTGTTGCTAATAGAGCAATAGGTTTAAAGATGAAGGTTTTAGCGTTTGATCCTTTTTTATCAAAAGAAAAAGCATTTGAATTAGGTGTTGAAAAAGTAGAATTAGACTATTTATTAAAAAACTCTGATATTATATCTTTGCACACACCTTTGACAGATGATACTAAGAATATTATTTCATCAAAAGCAATAAGCATGATGAAAAAAGGTTCAAGGATTGTTAATTGTGCTAGAGGTGGTTTAGTTGACGAAGTTGCGTGCAGAGCTGCGTTAGAAACTGGCCATTTAGCAGGAGCTGCTTTCGATGTTTTTACTGTAGAACCTGCTAAAGAAAATATTTTGTTTGAAGCTCCCAACCTAATTGCGACACCTCATTTAGGAGCGGCTACTTTAGAGGCACAGGAAAATGTTGCTATACAAATAGCACAGCAAATGTCTGACTATCTCAATACGGGTGCTGTTGTTAATGCTCTTAATTTTCCAAACGTAACTTCAGATGAAGCGCCAATATTAAAACCATATATTAAACTTGCGTATCTTTTAGGTTCATTTTTGGGACAAGTTACACAAGAAGGTGTTAAGAGTATAAAATTAGAATTAGATGGGAAAGCTTCAAATATTCAAGATCTGCCTTTAATGGCAAGTGCCTTAGTAGGTATTTTGGAACCTACATCAGCAGCTGTTAATAATATCAATTCTGCTTCAGTTGCAGCAAGTAGAGGTATAAATTTATCAACAATAAAACACGAAAGACGTTGTGATTACGAAACTTTAGTAAAAATAACTATTCGTCATGAAAAAGGCGAGAGAACAATATTAGGTACTTTAATAGCGGGTAACAAGCCTAGAATTGTTAGTATTCAAGGAATACCAATTGAGTCAGATTTTCCTAAAAATGCTCTTTATTTAAGAAATTACGATAAACCTGGATTTATTGGTGATCTAGGCAATGCATTAGGTAGCCAAAAAATTAATATTGCATCATTTCATTTAGGCCGTCGTGATGTAGGTGGAGAAGCGATAGCATTAGTAGAAGTTGATGAAGCTATTAACGATAAAATAGTTTCTGAAATCAAATCCTTACCTCAAGTAGCTCGAGTTAATTCAATTTGTTTTCAATAAACTTTATTTATAAAAAACAAGAAAAATTATTAGATAGATTATTAACTTTGTTATATAAAATATAATTTAATCTAATTAAGGCTGATATAATGATTAGTTCATCAAGTAAAAAGGGGCTATTGCCAGCTGGCTTGAGTGACATACTGTATCCCGACGCTCGTATTCAAGCAAAAACCATAGAAAATCTGTTAGATGTGTTCTCAAATTATGGATATATGAGAGTAAAGCCTCCACTAGTTGAATATGAAGATAGTCTTCTGTCAGATGGACCAGGTGCAGTATTGAAAGATTCAACTTTTAGGATTATGGACCCACTATCACAAAGAATGATGGCTTTAAGATCTGACGTCACTGCCCAAATTTCCAGGATTGCATCTACACGTTTATCACATTTACCTAGACCACTTAGATTGTCATATTCTGGCGACGTTTTAAGAGTAAAAGGTGATAGTTTTAATTCGGAACGTCAAAAAACTCAGGTAGGTGCTGAACTAATTGGTCCAAAGTCAGAATTAATAGATTCTGAAATTATACTTGTTTGTTCACAATCACTAAAATCAATAAATATTAGAAATATTACAGTTGATTTAAATTTACCGTTTTTAAGGGATTTGTTTTTAGATGGAATTGAAAATTCTCTAAAAGAGAAAATCAATGAAGCAATAGATAGAAAAGATTCACAAACATTAAAAAAATTAAAATTTAATAACTTAGATATTATTTTGAAATTTATGGAATGCACTGGAAATTATGAAAATGGTATTAAGAAGTTATCTGAATTAAAATTAGACGGAATTCTTTTACAAGCAAGAGAATACTTATTAAAAGTCATTAATATTATTAAAGAAAATGATAATTCTATAAATATTTCTATTGATCCACTTGAAAACAGAGGATTTAAATATCATACAGGTTTAACATTCACAATTTTTTCTGAAATGTTTAAAGGTGAGATTGTAAAAGGTGGAAGTTATAATACTCTATCGGGCGAAACGGCAACTGGCTGCACAATATACACAGAAAAATTTAATAGTTCACCAGTATCCTATCAGCAAAATGATTTGGTTTACATACCATATTTAAATATGATGGAAGCAGATAAAGTTATCAAAAAAGGTTTTGGTGTTGTCTTTGGAAGTAACCTAAAGAACAATTTTGATAAAGAGGCAACTGAATTGAAATGTAAATATATATGGAAAAATAATACCATAGTGAAATTAAAATATTAAGATTTAATAATTAAATTAAGGAATTTTCGATGAGTAATGTTATTGTCATTGGTACACAATGGGGAGATGAAGGCAAAGGTAAAATAGTTGATTGGTTGTCTGAAAAGGCTGATTTAGTTGTAAGGTTTCAAGGAGGTCATAATGCTGGGCATACTCTTGTTATAGATGGTAATGTTTTCAAATTATCACTGTTACCCAGTGGTATTGTCAGGGATAATACTGTTGCTCTCATTGGTAACGGTGTTGTAATTGATCCATTTCACTTAATAAAAGAAATTAAACAACTAGAAGAAAAAAATATTAAAATCTCTTCAGAGAATTTAATTATTTCTGACGCAGCTTTCTTAATTTTACCTATACATCAATTAGTTGACGAAGTTAGGGAAAAAAATAATGGCTCCAAAAAAATAGGAACTACTGGGCGAGGAATTGGTCCTTCTTATGAGGATAAGGTAGGTAGAAGGGGCCTAAGAATATGTGACTTTTTGAATAAAGAATATTTTGAAAGTAAGTTAAAAAAACTTTATGATTTTCATAATATATGGTTGACTGCAATGAATGAACCTAAACAGAATTATAATGAAGTTATAAAGGAAATTTGGAGTATTGGACAAAAAATTATTCCATTTACTAAACCATCATGGGAAATTATATATAATTACAAAAATAGACTTTCAAATATTTTATTTGAAGGAGCTCAAGGTACTTTTTTGGATATTGATCATGGAACTTATCCTTTTGTAACTAGTAGTAATACAGTTTCTTCTCAAGCAGGAATTGGTTCTGGAGTTGGGCCTACATCTATGGATTACACTCTTGGCATAACTAAGGCTTATACAACTAGGGTTGGTTCAGGGCCATTTCCATCGGAAGATAGTGGAGAAAATGGTATTAAGCTAGGTGAAAATGGTCATGAGTTTGGAACAGTTACCGGAAGAAAAAGACGTTGTGGTTGGTTTGATGCAATTTTAGTAAAACAAGCTGTAGCTTTATCAAGCATTGATGGTATTGCTTTTACAAAATTAGATGTATTAGATGGATTTAAAGAAATTAAGATTTGCGTCGGTTACACTTTAGATGAAAAAAACATTGATTATTTACCTACCTCTACTCTTGAACAAGAAAAGGTTAAACCGGTCTATGAGATAATGAAAGGTTGGGAAGGGTCTATAGCAGGTGTTCAAAGTATAGATTTATTGCCTAATGAAGCAAAAGATTATATCAAAAAAATAGAAACTTTAATAAATTGTAAAATTATAATGATATCAACCAGTCCTGAGAGGGTGGATACTATATATTTAGAAAATCCTTTTGAGTTCGTTTAGAAATATTATTAATTCTATATTAACTTAATTTCACTAGCCTTTAATTTCATAGCTTCTTGAAGTTTTTCAAAAGCTCTATTTTCGATTTGTCTTATTCTTTCACGGCTTACTTTATACTCTTGAGATAAATCTTCTAGTGTCATAGGATTATCAGTTAAACGTCTTTTTATTATTATATCCTTTTCTCTACTTTTTAATAGATTAAGTGCATCAATCATTAATTTACTTCTTATAGTTTTTTCTTCATGTTTTTCAAAAAGAGTTTCTTGATTTTCTCGATCATCTGTAAGTAGATCTTGCCATTCAGTTTCCTCACCATCATTCTTGTTCATTTGTGCGTTTAGTGAATGGTCACCGCCTAACATTCTTCTGTTCATGCTTATTACATCATCTTCAGAGACATCAAGGCTTTTAGCAATATGATTAACTTGATTAGGAGATAAATCACCATCATCAAGAGCATTAATTTTACTTTTAATTTTTCTTAGATTAAAAAAAAGTTTCTTTTGACTAGCAGTAGTTCCTATTTTAACCTGAGACCAAGATCTTAATACAAATTCTTGGATAGCAGCCTTTATCCACCACATAGCATAGGTCGCTAGTCGAAAACCCCTTTCAGGATCAAATTTCTTTACAGCATGCATCATTCCTATGTTGCCTTCAGCAATAAGATCAGCAACTGGTAATCCATAACCTCGATAACCCATAGCAATTTTGGCAACTAATCTTAGATGACTCGTTACAAGTTTGTGAGCAGCTTTTGTATTATTTTTATCAAGCCAATCTTTTGCTAAGTTGTACTCATCCTCAGCAGTTAACATAGGAAATTTTTTAATTTGGTCTAAGTATCTACCCAGATTATTATCAGGTGATATTAGAGCTACACTACTTGCTTCACTTTTGATCATCTTTAACTCCTGGTTATTTATATAAGCTTATTTTTTAATTTTTAAAGACTTTTTTGTTTTTTTTAAGAGTTATTATTTTCTAAGGTATTTATTAAATTTCTCATATCTTGAGGCAATGGACTAACAAAATCTAAATGTTTATTTGTAATTGGATGGTTAAAAGATAACTTAATTGCATGCAAAGCTTGTCTTTTAAATTGTTTAATTAATTCTAATTTCTTTTTATAAAAATCACTTTTAAGCCTCTTTTTCATTAAAGCTTTTCCGTATACATGATCTCCAATTATACTATGACCTAGATCAGATAAATGTACTCTAATTTGATGAGTTCTACCAGTTTCAAGCTTGCATTCAATTAGGGTTCCAAATGGTGCATAAACATTTAAAGTTTTCCATTGAGTAATAGCTAACTTACCTTGCTCGGAAATGCTCATTTTTTTTCTATTAATAGTCGATCGAGCTATTTTTTTATTTATAATACCTTCATTAGGAGGTTGTCCCCATACAATAGCATTATATCTTCTGTCTAAATCATGATTGCTGAAAATTTCACATAATTTTATGTGGCATAATTCTGTTTTTGCAACAACCATCACCCCACTTGTATCTTTGTCTAATCTATGAACTATTCCAGGTCGTTTGACCCCACCAATGCCTTGTAAGCTTGCCCCACAATGATGTAAAAGAGCATTAACAAGAGTTTTATCAGGATGGCCGGGAGCTGGATGTACAACCATTCCTGCTATTTTATTTAAAATCAATAAAAATTCGTCTTCATAAAGAATTTCTAAATTAATATTTTGAGGTGATGGGATTGCTTCAATAACTTTAGGGAGATTAATTTTAATTATGTGACTAGCTTTCACTTTAAAAGATGGATCGTTTATTATGAGATTATCCACTTTGATTAGCCCGCTCTCAATTAATTTTTTTACTCTACTTCGGGACATCGATAAATTTTTATTATTTAGCTCTTGTTTTGGTGCATCACTTACTTTAATAGCTTCTGTAATCCACGCATCAAGCCTATTAGTTTTTACACAATAGTCTTTAACTTTTAATATTATTTCTATAGGATTTGTCATGTTTAATGTACTGAACTCAAAAAAAGAAAGTGAAGCTCCGGTGTCATCTAATATAAAGGTTATAAAAATTATTGCTATAATTTTAGGTGGTTTAATAATATTAGGCTTAATAGCTTTATTTTATGGATTGGCTAATAGTTATAATAGTTTAGAAAAAAAAAATAATAACATTTCTACCAAAACAATTGAAAAAAAGGTAAATCAATTTAATTTTTTACAGCCCAAAGATGCTCAATTGATTTCTTCCTCGCTAGGAAAAAATAACGAAATTTTACTCAGATATATTTATCAAGGTAATAATTTGTTAGTGGTACTTGATACAAAAACTAAAAAAATCAGGTCAATAATTACTCTAAAAAAGGAACTGGTAAAATGGTAAAAAATTTAGAAATACTTTCTCATGAATGATAAACCCATTTTGATGGGTACTGATACTATCTCAGGTGTTGCTCCAGAAATACTGGACTCTATAATATCAGCAAGTAGGGTAAAAACATTACCTTATGGTAACGATATTTATACAAAAGAATGTAGAGAAATTATTTGTAAAATTTTTGAAAAAGAAAATTTAGAGATAATACCAATGATGTCAGGTACTGCGTCTAACTCACTCGCTTTATCATCTTTTTTACAGTCTTACGGTAGTATTATTTGTCATGATGAGGCTCATATTAATAACGATGAAGGCGGAGCCCCTGAGTTTTTCTCTGGAGGTGGTAAATTAATAAGTATTTGTGATAATTTAGGAAAATTGAAACCAAAAACATTAAAAACTAAAATTGATAATATGAGTTTTAAAAAAAAGAATACTGCTAATATATCAGGAGTTTCGATTACGCAATTAGCTGAAAATGGAACGATTTATAAAAAAAAAGAAATTTTAGAAATTAGTAAAATATGTAAAAATCACAATATGTTTTTACATATGGATGGTGCCAGATTTGCTAATGCTCTTGTTTCTCAAAACATATCACCAGCTGAAGCAACATGGAAACTAGGAGTTGATTGTTTATCCTTGGGTGCAACCAAAAATGGAGCTATGGCCGCTGAAGTTATAATTTTTTTCAACAATAAATTAGCTTTTGAAGCTAAAAATAAAATTAAGCAGACAGGACACGTCATATCTAAAACTAGATTTATTTCTGCTCAATTAAATGCATGGTTCAAAGACGGATTATGGATTAAGTTAGCAAAATCAGCTAATAATAATGCTAAATACTTAAGTGATCAATTGAGTTTGTTTAGAGATTTTAAACTCTTATATCCAACAGAGGGGAATGAAGTTTTTTTGAAAATTGAAAACAAAACTTATGATCAAATTTTAAAATTAAAAATAATTCCTAATTTATGGTCTAAAGTTAATGATGATGAATTAGTTATAAGGTTTGTAACTTCATTTGAAACTCAAAAAAGTCAAATTGATGAATTAATTAAAAGATTAAGTAATCAATTTATAAAAACTTAAATCCCATAATTTAAGTATAAAGCTATGTTAAGGATTGAAGAATTAATAAGTGTAATTAAATCTTTTTCAAATAAAAAAGCAAATTTTCCAAGGTACGTATGTCCAACTAATAGTGGAAGTAAATAAATTCTAACCATTAAAACAAGCCAGGCAAGATACAAAGGTACAATTGGTTTGACAATAAATTCTGGTGTTAGCTTTGTTGAAAGGTTGATAATTGGTTTTGTTAATTTGTTAAAAAAACGAAATACAATGGCATTACTGACTTCATTCGTAAAAATATTTAATACAAATTTTAAAATTAAAATTAACATTATTAATGCTAATATATAATCAAAAACAATAAGCCAGATAGGGAAAGTATTATCCATGTATGCATTATACAAATTTATAGAAAAAAGGAAAAAAGATAATTAATTTTAGATAAAATTTTTTTTAAATTGTTTTTTATGTTAATTATAGAATTCCATCTTTAAGAGGCAAACCTATGAATAATCCACAATATATTTTTTCTATGTATAAAATGAGTAAGGTTTACCCAGGTGGGAAACAAGTATTAAAAGACATAAGCCTTTCTTTTTTACCGGGCGCAAAAATTGGCGTTTTAGGTGGTAATGGTGCAGGTAAATCAACTTTACTAAAAATAATGGCGGGTATTGATAATGAATTTAATGGTGATGCAAAATTAGCAGATGGGATAAAAGTTGGATATTTAGCACAAGAGCCTGAATTAGACAATAATTTAAACGTATATGAAAACGTTATGGAAGGCATGTTTGAAGCTAAAATTCTAGTAGATGAATTTAATTTAATATCACTTAAATTTTCTGAAGATTTGACTGATGAAGAGATGAATGAGACTATATCTAAGCAAGGTGAACTCCAAGAAAAAATTGATAATATGGATGCTTGGGACCTTGATCGGAAAGCTGAAATTGCAATGGATGCTTTAAGCTTGCCTCCTGGAGAGGCCAAAATAGTGAACTTGTCTGGGGGAGAAAAAAGACGAGTAGCTCTAGCAAAACTATTATTATCAAACCCTGATTTTCTCTTATTGGATGAGCCAACAAACCATCTTGATGCTCTTTCAGTTTCATGGCTTCAAAGGTTCCTTCACGATTTCCCAGGTACGGTTATAACCATTACACATGATAGATATTTTTTAGATGAAGTTGCGGGGTGGATTTTAGAATTAGATCGTGGGGAAGGTATCCCTTACAAAGGAAATTATTCTCAATGGTTAGAGCAAAAACAGAAACGTCTTGAATTAGAAGGGAAAATTGAAGAAGCAAGAAAGCGAAAATTAAGTGAAGAGCTAGAATGGATAAAATCAGCACCAAGAGCGAGACAAGCTAAGTCAAAAGCTCGTATTTCTTCATATGAAGAATTAGTTGCACAAGAACAAAAGAACGAAATTAACACAAATAATCTTGTAATACCTCCAGCCCCAAGATTAGGAAATGAAGTTATTAACTTTAATAATGTATCTAAATCTTTTGAGGATAAATTACTTATAGATAATTTAACTTTTAAACTACCTCCAGGAGGAATTGTTGGAGTAATAGGCGCAAATGGTGCTGGAAAAACTACATTGTTTAGAATGATTACTAAAGAAGAAATACCTAACAATGGAGAGATTATAATTGGTGAAACTGTTAGTCTAAATTATGTAGATCAATCTAGAGATTTATTAAAACCTGAGCAAAACGTTTGGGAGTCTATTTGCGATGGATTAGACGAAATTCAAATAGGGAAAAAAACTATTCAAAGTAGGGCTTACGTTAGTCAATTTAACTTCAAAGGTTCGGATCAACAAAAAATAGTTAGTCATTTGTCTGGAGGTGAAAGGAATAGAGTTCATTTAGCTAAGATGTTAAAAACTCCTGGCAACGTTTTGTTATTAGATGAACCAACTAATGATCTTGATGTTGATACATTAAGGTCTTTAGAAGAAGCAATTCTTGCTTTTTCTGGATGTGTAGTTGTGATTTCACATGATAGATGGTTTTTAAATAAACTCGCTACTCATATCTTAGCGTTTGAAGGTGGAAGTCATGTGGAATGGTTTGAAGGAAACTACCAAGATTACGAACAAGATAAAAAAGAGAAGATTAGGTGATGACGCATTAAACCCTAAAAGGATAAAGTATAAACCAATTTCAAGGTGATTTATTTCTTTTTATTATATTTATCAAGTAGTACTTCAAAATCACCTTTATTTTTTCTCAAAATAGTCATTGTTTCAGCTTTGTGAGAACTTACTAAAGATATACCCTCTATTTCTAAATCTAAAATCTGAAGATTTCCTTCATTGTTTGAGGCAAGTTTCCAAAGGAGATTAACAGGAGGTTTGTTATTGTTAGGGTCCTCAATTCTGCCCCTTACATAAATAAGTTTTTTTCCCCTTAATTCAGAATCAGTAGATATATAATTTAATGTTGATAATGTATTTAGGTGATCTTCTACAGTTTTAACTATTTCTTGGAGTAGGGCATTTTTGTATCTCTCCCTTTGAAGAACTGTTGCTTTTTTCCAGAAAGAACCAGTGGTAGCCTTAGCCATAAAATTTAAATTAATATATTCTTTAATTAACAAGGAAATTCTTAACGATTTCTCATTTTGATCTAATTTGAGTGTTTCAATTGCGTTAACTTTAGCCTTACTTATCATTTCTTGGATTATAGTATTGCTTTTTTCTAGTTTATCAGCACAGGCACCATTTGAAATTAAAGTTATTGAGATTGGTAAAATTAAAACAAAGTATAGTAGATCTTTAATTTTAAATTTATTGTAAAAGCTTCTCAAATTCTTCATCCTTGTTTTTATTTTTAATATTATGGTACTTTTCGTTATACACATTTTTTCTTCGATTTTGAATATAATAAGATTTCATCTTTGTATATGGATCAGGTGAATTATATAATTTATCAATGGCACTGGATAGTTTAGATCTTGTATCAATTACATTGATTGGTATTTCAATTAAGTTGATGTCATTCACAGTAGTAGAAGAAACGTTTGTCATATTTTGTCTATCTACAAAATAACCTGAAAAATCTCTTGTCATTTTAGGCCCTAAAAAAGGCACTACTAAAAAAGGTCCCTCTGGAACATTTAATTTAGCTAAAGTTGATCCAAAATCTTTTTGTAATATTTCAGTTTCACCATTATCTAAATTATAAAAGCCAAGGGTTAAACCATTTAACATAAACTTAGCTGACGCTAAAATTGTATTTTCTAAGTCAAATTGAAAAGTACTATTAGCAATAGTAACAGGAAGTTCCATCCAATCTAAATGATTACTAATACTCTTTCTAGCACCATTTGGAATATTTCTAACATAAGCTTTACTTAAAGGGTTTACTAATTTTTGGTCTAAATATTTATTGAACCCAAATACATGCCTATTTAAGTTTTCAAATGGATCTGATTCTTTTGTAACATTTTTACTACCTGAACAGCCTCCCAAAGAAAGAGAGACTAAAAACAAGGTAATTAAAATATATTTGAAGTTTTTCATCATAGTTCAACTAAGTAATCTAAAAGGTTTAATACTTATATTATTTATTTATTAATTTTCTACAAGTTAAACATTCTATATGATAGGTATAAGGTTAAATATTTATAATAATAAAAAGAATATATCTTCTACTCTAATGAATGATTTTTTAAACCATAAAGCTTTTATTGATTTAAACGAACCTCAAAAAGAGGCTGTTAAAACTCTTCAAGGCCCTTTGTTAGTTTTATCTGGTGCTGGAACTGGGAAAACAAGAGTGTTGACAGCACGTCTTGCTAATTTGTTATACAGTAAAACAACTAAACCTTGGAATATACTTGCAGTTACTTTTACAAATAAAGCAGCTAAAGAGATGAGAACAAGGTTAGAGAATTTAATAGGTCCTTCAGCTAATTCAGTTTGGTTAGGTACTTTTCATTCAATCGCAGCAAGAATTTTAAGAGAAAATGCAGAATTAGTAGGGTTAACGTCAAACTATACAATTATAACTCCAGATGACCAAGTAAGGCTTCTAAAGCAAATAATGCTTGATTATGACATAGATACAAAAAAATTTACGCCTAAAGCTATGTCAAATTTAATTGCTGGTTGGAAGGATAAAGGTCAAAAACCAGAAGAAGTAGATAATTCTAGTAACGACTATTTTGCTAATGGAAGAGCAATTAGCATATATAAAACTTATCAATTAAGATTAAAAACACTTAATTCTGCTGATTTTGGAGACTTATTATTATATAATTTAAATATTTTTTCAGATCATCCGGATGTATTGACGCAATATCATTCCAAGTTATCCTATTTTTTAGTTGACGAGTATCAAGACACCAATGTGATACAATATTTGTGGTTAAGACTTCTTGCAGAAAAATCTAAGAATATTTGTTGTGTTGGAGATGACGACCAATCTATATACGGTTGGCGAGGCGCCCAAGTGGGTAATATTTTAAAATTTGAAAAAGATTATCCGTCGGCAACTGTTATTAAACTTGAAGAAAATTATAGATCAACAGGAAGAATTCTAGAGGCAGCTAATAGCGTAATTTCTAATAATAAAGAAAGATTAGGTAAAAATCTTAAAACATCTTCAGAACAAGGAGAAAAAATAGATTTAATATCTGTTTGGGATGGATTAGAAGAAGCAAGGAAAACAAGTGTTGAAATTGAAAATCTATTTTCAAATGGTTTAAGGCACGATCAAATGGCTGTCCTAGTAAGAGCAGGTCACCAAACCAGGCAATTTGAAGAAAGATTTGTTGATATAGGAATTCCTTACAAAGTTATAGGTGCAAAGTTTTATGAGCGATTAGAAATAAGGGACGCTCTTGCATATCTAAGAGTTGTTCAACAGCCCAATGATGACTTAGCATTAGAGAGAATTATTAATGTTCCTAAACGTGGCATAGGAACTAGTACAACAAGTATGATTCACTCTTATGCAAGAAAAAAAGATATATCTTTTTTCTTAGCGACAGAAGAATTATTAATGACAGACGAATTAAGACCAAATGTAAAAAAAACACTGCGGGACTTAATTAATCAGTTTATTGAGTGGAATCGTGATTCCAAAGAAATTAGCCACACTGATTTGACGTTAAAGGTGCTTGAGGAATCAGGATACCTTTTTCATTGGCAGAATGATAAATCTATTGAAGGTGAGGGAAGGTTAGAAAATTTAAAAGAGCTAATTAATGCTATGAGTGGCTTTGAAAATCTTCAAGGGTTCCTAGAACATATATCGCTTGTAATGGATGGAGATAGTCAAGCTGAAGCTGGTGAAGTGTCTCTAATGACTTTACATGCAGCTAAAGGACTTGAGTTTGATGTGGTTTTTTTACCAGGGTGGGAAGAGGGACTGTTTCCTAGTCAAAGATCTATAGATGAATTAGGTCTAGCAGGACTGGAGGAAGAAAGGAGATTGGCATATGTGGGTATTACTCGTGCAAGAAAAAGGTTATTTATAACATTTGCTGCTAATAGACAAATTCATGGATTATGGCAAGGTTCAATTCCTTCCAGGTTTATAAGTGAACTTCCCAAACAAAATTTAAACGAAAATATTGAAGGTAACCTTGGTGCTGATGCATCTAGTTATAGTCAAATTGAGTTTGACGACTCTAGAAATAATATATCATATGGACCAGGTTATTTTAGAGCAAAACAAAATAAAATAAATGGAATTGATCTTTATAGAGCACCTAAAACGCAGAATGAAGCTTTTAAATCTACAGCTGTTTTTGATAATGGACAAAGAGTGTTTCATCAAAAATTTGGAATGGGAAAAGTTATTTCGTCAGAAGGTGATAAGCTAAATATATTTTTTGATAAGGCTGGTGAAAAGAGAGTGATTTCCAATTTTGTAAAATTAATTGAATAAATAGACTAAGATATGGATTTATGGTCAATAAGCTTTGTAATAGAAAATCAGTTTAAAAACTTATTTTCTGAATATGTTGAAGATTTAGAAGGTTATTTATCATCTAGTTTATTTAATAATACAAAAAAGAATACAAAAAATGTATTACCAATAAATATTATAAATAATTTAGGTGAGTTCCATCAAAATGAATTTTGGACGTTAGAAGTATTGGTTCAAAAAAAACCAGACAATAATTTAGTAGAAATGAAACTTAACAATCTAGCTAGGCAATTAAGTGTAAATGAGTATTATACTGACGATATAACCTGGGAAAAAAAAATAAATGCTAAAAAAGTTAGTATCAAGAAAATTATCCAAAAAAATTGGCTTAACATTAATAGACAATCCTTCCCAGTTATTAATATTGAAAGATTTTATATATATGGTTCACATATAAGAAAAAATTACTCTGTTTATAAGATACCTATTAAGATAAATGCATCAACTGCATTTGGTACAGGCTCTCATGCAACTACAAAATGTTGCATGCAAGCTATTAATTATTTGTCTCAACGTTTTTCACCTAAGAACATTCTAGATTATGGTTGTGGAACAGGAATTTTAGGTATTGCTTCTAAAAAAGTATTTAAAAAAAGTAAGGTAATTTTTGTTGATATAGACGAAGATGCGGTAAAGTTATCTAAAAAAAATATAGAACTTAATCATATAAAAGTTAATGGTGTATATTTAACCAATTCTTTCTTTGAAACAAAATATATTAAAAATAACTACTATAATTTAATTTTCGCTAATATCTTATTTATGCCTCTGTTTAAACTAGCACCTGTGTTTAAAAAGATCATCAAACCTAATTCATTTTTAATCTTATCAGGACTTTTAAAACAACAAATTCCTTACGTTATTAATCGATATAATAATTTTGGATTTATAGAAGAAAAGAAAATAATTTCAGAAGAGTGGGGATCGGTTATAATGAGTATTAAGTATTAATTTTTTCAGTAAGGTTTAGGTGTTGAGTAGAGAATTAGAATTATTAATATATAAAATGAGACAAAAAAAATATGATGCTCTCTTAGTTCCTAGAGAGGATATGTTTTCAGGAGAAGAAGTTCCTAAAAGTGAAGAGCGTTTAAAATACATTACAAATTTCACTGGATCAGCAGGGTTTGCAATAATAGTATCAAATAAAAATTTGAAATCAGCAATTTTTAGCGATGGTCGATATCAACTACAATTAAAGAAACAAGTTGATACTAAATTTTTTGATGTCTTTAACGGAGGCATAAATGAAATTGGCAATTTCCTAAAAGATAATGAAAAGTATTTAAAAATAATAGCTTTTGACCCTTGGTTGTTGACTTCAATAAAACACAAAACTCTCAGTAAGATTCTAAAAAGTACACCATTAATTTTAAAAGCTACGAAAAAAAACTTAATTGATGAAATCTGGAAAAAAAGACCAACTGAAACTCAGAAATCTATTTTTCAACTTCCATTAAAAAGAACTGGAGAAAGTTTTTTATCAAAAATAAACCGTCTTAAAAAAATAATAACAAATATTTGCGGTGATTATTATGTTTTATTTAATCCTGCAGGCCTGTCGTGGTTATTAAATATAAGATGTCATGATCTTAAATACACACCTGTTTCAAGATCTTTTTGTATTATATCAAGTAAAGGTGAAGTTTTCATTTTCTCAGATAATTCAACGTTTGAAATAATCACCAAAAATCATAGTAAAATTCATCTTTTGCAGATTAATGAACTTACATCTTTTTTAAAGAAACTAAAAAATAAGAATTTTTTAATAGACCCAGTTTTTTTACCTCTTCAAATAAAGTACCTTATATTCAATATGGGATTAAATATTCATACCATAAGTTGCCCAATAGAACAATTTAAGTCTGTTAAGAATTCAAATGAATTGAACGGATTTAAGGTATCTCATTTAAAAGACGGTTTAGCTTTCTTAAAGCTGTTTTTTTGGCTTGAAAAAAACTTGAGTTCACAAGACTTAACTGAAATTACAGTTTCTAAAAAATTATATGAATTACGTTCATTAGAAGAAACATTTATTTGTGAGAGTTTTGCTACAATATCAGCCTTTAAGGATAATGGGGCTATTATTCATTATAAAGCAGATAAATCTACTGACAAAAAAATAGATAAGGATGGATTATATTTGATTGACTCAGGAGCTCATTATTTGGAAGGGACTACTGACACTACGCGTACCATAAAAATTGGTAAGGTTAGTGAGGAAATGATAAATAATTATACTCTAGTTTTGAAAGGACATATAGCAATCGCCACAGCAATATTTCCTAAAAACACCAAAGGTAGAGAAATTGATACTTTAGCAAGAAAGGCATTATGGTCTGAAGGCAAAGATTATGCCCATGGGACTGGCCACGGAGTAGGTTGTTTGCTAAGCGTTCATGAGGGGCCCATATCTATATCAAAACACTCAAAATGTGATATTAGGAAGGGTATGGTGATATCTAATGAGCCAGGATATTACAAGAATGGTGAATATGGAATTAGAATAGAAAATTTAGAAGTTGTTTCAAAAAAACATCTTAAAAATAATGAAAACTTTTTGTGTTTTGAAAATTTAACAAGAGTTCCTTTTGAGCTGGAGCTTATTAATAAAGAAATATTAACTATAGATGAAATAAATTGGATTAATTTATATCATGAAAAAGTTTATAGAGAGTTAGCAAATTTAATAACTCCTAATGACAGAGAATTATTGGATTACTTGAAAATTAAAACATTACCAATTTAATTGTTTAATTTATTAACTAAATCATACCATTCATTTTCATTTATAATTTTTATATTAAGTTCTAGGGCTTTTTTTGCTTTAGATCCAGGTTGATCTCCTAAAATTAAATAATCAGTATTTTTTGATAGAGAGTTACTAATCTTAGCACCTAAACTTTGAAGAGTATTTTTGGCCTCATCTCTGCTCATATTTTTTAATGTTCCAGTTATAACAACTACCTGACCACTAAACTTAGAATTATTTTTATGAGGATAAATATCTTTGACAATTATATATTCAATTAATTTATTTATTATGTTTAAATTTTTCGGAGTATTTATATATAGTATCAAATCATTAGCTATATTTTCCCCTATTTGATCAATAGCAACAAGTTCTTGGAAGGAATCAGATTGCTTATTAGTAGCTTTCTTCATATGCATCAAAAAATTGTCAAATGAGTTATAACGTAAGGCAATTAATTTGGCATTTGTTTCACCTATTTGTCTAATTCCTAAAGCATATATAAATTTATCTAATGAAATTTTTTGTTTGTATTCTATAGCATTTAACAATTTATCAATCGAAGTTTTACCTAATCCTTCTTTCTTTTCTAATTTATCTCTATATTTATAAAGCTGAAAAATATCTCCAAAATCATTTATATATTTATCTTTAAAAAGAGTTTCTACTAACTTGTCACCAAGTCCTTCAATATTAAATGCATTTTTAGAGACAAAATGTTTTAGTTTTTCAATGGCTTGAGCAGGGCAATTGACACCAGCCAAGCATCTTCTAACTGCTTCATTTGTAGGTTTGACGGTAATAGATCCACATGATGGGCAATGTTTAGGTGGATAATATATTCTGGAAGTGTTTAGTCTTTTTTCTTTAACAACCTCAAGAACTTGAGGAATAACATCACCTGCCCTCTGGATCTTTATAGCATCGCCAATCCTTATATCTTTCCTAGAAATTTCGTCTTCATTATGGAGAGATACGTTTGAGACTAGAACACCACCTACTCTTACAGGTTTTAGTTTTCCAACAGGAGTGAGAGCACCTGTTCTTCCCACCTGTGTTTCTATGTTTAAAATAACTGTTTCAACTATTTCCGCAGGTAGTTTATGCGCAATAGCCCACCTAGGTGCTCTGGTTACGGAACCTAGTCTTGTCTGAAGTTTTACATCGTTTACTTTATAAACTAAGCCATCAATTTCATAATCTAATTTATCTCTAATAGATAGAATGCGTTCATAGAAATTATTGATTTGGCTTAAATTGTTAACTATTTTATTTTCATTATTAACAAGAAACCCCATTTCATTAAATTTTTTTAAGAGATCACTTTGTGTTTCAAAATGAAAATCTTTAGAATATTCCCCAATAGAAAAAGCAAAAAAATTTAAATTTCTGTTTTTGGTAATGCGAGTATCTTTCTGTCTAATTGAACCAGCTGACGCATTTCTCGTATTAGCGAATATTTTTTTACCATTTTCTAACTGTGATTTATTAAGTTTATGAAAATCAGCTTTTTTCATAAAGATTTCACCTCTAATTTCTATAAATTTTGGAAAAGGCTTAATTAAATTAATAGGTATGTCTTTTATAGTTTTAATGTTTTCAGTGACGATTTCTCCAACATTACCATCTCCCCGAGTAACTGCATTTAACAAGGATCCGTTAAGGTAAAGAAGAGAAATTGATAATCCATCAATTTTGGGTTCACATATTAAGTCTAATTTGAAAGTCTTACTCAAAGATAAAAACTTGTGTATTTTATCAATAAATTCACTTACATCGTTAAACGAAAAAGCATTATTTAGTGATGACATGGGCTTATAATGAGTGTATTTTTCGAATTGATTTGAAGGATAAGAGCCTACTTCAGATCTCTCCAAAAAATAAAACTCAGGGTTTGCTGTTATTATGTCGTCATATTCTTTGCACAGTTGATCAAATTCGAAATCAGTAATTTCTGGATTATCATGTGAATGATATTTTTTGTTATGATAATCAATTTCCTTCTTTTTAATTTCTAAAGTCTTTAATATTTCAATATTCATTTATTTATTGTCTAAAAGCTTGAAAGCAGCTTCTCTAGCTTCGTTAGTAATATTGCTGCCAGATAACATCCGTGCTATTTCTTCAATTTTCTCATTTTCGGTTAATTCAAGTATATTAGTATAAGTTTGATTGTTATTCATGTTTTTTTGAACAAGATAATGATTATGCCCTTTGGAAGTTACTTGAGGTGAATGAGTTACTACCATAGCCTGATAAGATGCTCCTAATTTAGCTAACCTTGTTCCAACTGCATTAGCAACTGATCCACCAATGCCAGAATCAATTTCATCAAAAATAATAGTCCTATTATGTATTGCTGCTTCTAGTACAACTTTTATAGCTAACAGAAATCTAGATAACTCTCCTCCAGACGCAATTTTGTTTATTGGAAGCATGTTATTATTAGAGTTTGTTGACGCAAGAAACGTTACTTTATCAATTCCTAATATTGAAGCATCGTCAATGGAAACTTTATCAAAATTTATTGAAAGGCGAGCATTTTCTAATTTTAGTTGAGGCAACTCGTCATTTATTTTTTCAGTAAGAATTGTTGCATACTTTTTTCTACTTTCTGAGAGTAATGTGCTTAATTTAACAAATTTCATTTTAGCATCATCATATTCTTTTTTAAGATCTTCGATTTTAAAATTATTATCTTTAATATCATTTAGTGAATTTTTCAATTTATTACGGATTGTTATCAAATCATCAACCGTACAATTATGTTTCCTGGCTTCTGTTCTAAGTGCATGAAGCCGATCTTCAATAAGTTCAAGCCTATCTATACCTTGAGTTGTTTCTAAACTCTCTCCATTCACAATGTTTTTTAACTCTTCAATGTCAGCCTTTGTCCCATTAATAATTTCAATTGCAGAATTTATATTTTCATTTTCAATTTTGTACATCGATTCAAGTGATTTGATTACCTGATTAATCAAATCTTCTAATCCAGTTTCCTTTTCAATTATATTTCTAATATAAGCCATTGCAGTATTAATTTTTGTACGATTAGCTAAATATTTTTTATTTTTATCTAATTCTTCTTCCTCTTTAAATTTAGGGTCTAACAAGACTAATTGATCATAAGAATCTTTTAGCCAATCATTGTCTTCATTGTTTTTCTTAGCTATAGCTTCTGCCTCATTAATTAATTTTAATATATTAATCATGCTATTATAAGCTTCTCTAGAATTTTCTATTAAATCATTGTGATCAGCAAAAGCATCAAGTAACGATAAATGGGTCTTGGTATTTAAAAGGCCTCTATCTTCAAATTGACCCTGTACTTCTATTAAATTATCAGTTATTTCAATCAGGGCATTTCGTGTTATGACAACATCATTAATTATACATTTTGATTTACCATTAATATTGATTTCACGTCTTATTATTAATTCAGTTTCATGATTAACACTAAATTTTTCCAAAACATTAACAACGGGATGTTTGTCATAGATTTCAAAAATAGCAGTTACTGAAGCAACATTTTCATTATTTCTAATAAGGTTGAAATCAACTCTGTTGCCTAATATTAATCCAATACAATCAAGTAAAATTGACTTTCCCGCGCCTGTTTCACCAGTTAAAACAGACAAGCCATTTTTGAAATGAACATTTAAACTTTCAATTAGTACAATATTTTTAACAAATAATTCTCGTAGCATATTTATCTAGTTAGTAATTTTTTTTATGTAATCAGTAATTGAATTAACAAAACCTTCATTTTCATCTAATTCTGAAGTGTCCTTAATTATATTTTTGCTAAGGTTTGTCCATTCGTTGTCAGGGAAATTATAACTAAGTAATAAACTGCTTTTAATCGCTTCTTCTTTTAATCCAAGCATTAAAAAGGCTTCACACAATCTATATAAAGTTTCTGGTATAACTGAAGTGGTTTGATAATTTTTAATTATAGCTTGAAATCTTTTTATGGAACTTGCTGGTGAATTATTTTTTAAATAAAACATACCAATTAACAATTCGTTTTGTGCCAAAGAATTATTTATATAGTTAATTTTAAATTTTGCATCTTTAGCGTACACGCTATTAGGGAATTTAGTTATTAATATTTTAAAATACTTTAAAGCTTTTTCTGATAACATTGGATCTTTTCCTGCATCAGGAATTTGAATATAATACGACATTGCCAAGAGATATTGAGCATATTGTGTATGTTCCCCAGTAGGGTTCATTTCAATAAATTCATCTAATTTTCGTATAGCTTCATTTATTTGATTATCTTGAAATAATGAATAAGCTGTCATTATTTCTGCCCTTGGAGCCAATGATGAGAAGGGGTAATTCAAATAAATTTTATCAAATTCTATCGCAGCTTTTTTATAATCATTACTTTTTAAGAAAGATTGCCCTTTGATAAATATTTGTGTATCTTTAGTTTCTTTTAAGATAACAGTTTTACTATTATTGCTACAGTTAGGTAGTAATAAAATACAAAAAAATACTTGTAAAAGCATTAAGTATTTTTTCTTTAATATAAACATATTTTTTCAACTAATAAGATGTAATATAAGTATTTCTATAATATGTGAATGGATTTGTATATTAAAATTATGCTACATTAATTTCTTTTTGAGATAAATTATTGAAGTTTAATGCATTAATATATTCATCATGAGAATATTTAATTTCTAAGTCCTCAATACTATAATTCTCTTTATTACTTAATATTGCCTTAACAAACATCTGGTTTATTTTATGTCCTGGTGCAAAAGTATTAATTGTTCCTATTAAAGGCATTCCAAATAAATAAAAATCTCCAATACAATCGAGTGCCTTATGTTTAACAAATTCTTTTTCAAATCTTAACCCATCAGAGTTTAAAATTTTGTATTTGTCTACAACAATTGCATTATTAAGACTTCCACCCATAGCGTAACCATTTAGTCTCATTTTTTCTACATCTTCAAGAAGTGTAAAAGTTCTTGCTTCAGATAACTGTGCCAAAAAATTACTCTGAGAGTGGTTGTATGTAAAATGTGAATTACCTATAATAGTGTTTGGATAATCTATATTAATATTTAATAATAGTTCATTAGATGGTTCTGCTGAAATATATCTATCATTTAAACAGAATTTGATTCTTTTTAAAATTTTAATACATTTCCTATTAACGGATTGAAATTTTACACCTGAATCTATTATTTTTTTTACATATACATATGAACTTCCATCCAACGCTGGTAATTCATCTGAGTTGATTTTAACTTTAACATTGTCAATTTCTAACCCATGAAATGCAGCCATCAGGTGTTCTATTGTTGATACAGACACACCATGTTTATTAGTAATCTTGGTACATAAACAAGTTTCATCTACGTTATCAATGATAGCTTCAATCATGTTGTTTTCATAAAGATCAGTTCTTTCAAAAACTATTCCGGTGTTTGGCTCTGATGGCTCGATGGACATCGAAACAGCTTTTCCAGTATGTAAACCAACACCTGAAAATATTATATTATTTTTCAAAGTTTTTTGTTTTACAAAATTATTTTTAGAATTATTAATAAAATTCATATATATTTCCTAAATCATATGATTGCAATATAGCAATAAACTTCACTATTACAAATCACATATAATTACGAAATATTTCAATCATCTTTAATTTGCTTGTCTCCTAAGAAATGCAGGTATTTCTAATACATCTTCATCTATCTCCTGATTTTGTTGATCCATATCAATTAAATCTATTTGATGATCCTTAAATTCACTTTGTTTCTCAATACTAAAAAGATCGCTGTCCTTTGATATAGTTTCTCGGATTTGATCTTCATCTACTTGTATTTCATTATTTTCTAAAATTTCCTTTTTCAAATTAATTTTTGGATGTATTTGTGTTTCACTTATTTTATCGTCTACAAAAAATGTAGATAATCGCTTAAGTAAATTTTTAGGTCTATCTTGAAGGACATTTTTATCAGAAATTGTTTCTAGAATTGAATTTAAATTTTCTTCTTTATTTTTTAAATTATTATCTTCTGTATTATTTAGTATTTCATCACTGCTTAATTGACTTGGTTCATATTGATTTTGAATTTCTATGGCGTTTATTTCGTTTTCAATATCTATTTGATCTGTTTTTTCACTTTCAGTTTCAATTTGTGAATGTATTTTATCACCTTCAATGTTAATTTCATCAGATGTGTTTATAAGTGAAACATCATTTAAATGAGAAGGTTTGCTATTATCTTTATGCTTATCTATTTCGTTTTTTCTTTCTTGGAATGTATCACTCATTCCTGTAGCAACTATGGATATTTTTATTATTCCTTCAAGGGCTTCATCTACAGATGACCCAAATATGATATTCGCATTGTCATCAACTTCATTTCTAATTTTACTTGCAGCTTCGTCTACTTCAAATAAAGCCATATCAGGCCCACCTTTAATGTTTAATAGTATTGAACGAGCACCCTTGATATTACTATCATCAAGTAAAGGGTTATTTAACGCTGCTTGTGCGGCGTTTATTGCTCGTTCTTCGCCAGAACTTTCTCCTGTTCCCATCATAGCTTTGCCCATGTCTCCCATAATTGATTTAATGTCAGCGAAATCAAGATTAATCATTCCTGGGTTTGTAATTAAATCAGTGATACCACACACCCCTTGATAAAGAACGTCATCTGCCATTTTAAAAGCTTCAGCAAATGTTGTTTTTTCATTTGCAATTTTAAATAAATTTTGATTTGGAATAACAATTAAGGTGTCAACACATTGTTTTAAAAGTGATAATCCACTTTCTGCAACATCCATCCTTTTCTTCCCTTCAAAATCAAATGGCTTTGTTACAACTGCTACAGTCAATATTCCACGATCTTTTGCTGCTTTAGCAATTACAGGTGCTGCACCAGAACCTGTACCGCCACCCATTCCAGTTGTAATAAATAACATATTTACATCAGCTAATTCGGACAAAATTTCTTCAATTGACTCTTCAGCTGATTTTCTACCTATTTCAGAGTCAGATCCGGCTCCAAGTCCTAAAGTTAAATTTTTACCTAACTGTATTTGTCTTTTAGTAAGGCTTCTAGATAAAGCTTGTCCGTCTGTGTTTGCAACAATAAATTCTATATTTTCTACATTTGCATTGATCATTGTGTTAACTGCGTTTCCACCAGCTCCTCCAATGCCAATAACGGATATTTTTGGCTCAGTATCATTTATATTTTCTGGAATTGTTATATTAAGTGACATTGTATTCTCCTTAGTTGTTGAATTAAGATTATTTTTAGCTCACAAATTTTCATCAAACCAATGACCTATTTTCCCGAAATAATTAAAAAAGCCTTTATTCATTTCATTTAATTTTGGAATTTTATCTTTTTCTAAACTTTTAATCAGCAACCCTGCCAAACAAGCAAAGGTTGGTGATTGTATAATTTCTGGCACGTCAATTAGGCCAATAGGTCTTCCTATTCTGACGTTAGTTGTAAAATATATTGAAGCAAGTTCTCTTATGTTATTCAAATTTGCGCCACCTCCACATAAAATAATTTTATTGATTTGGTTGGGTTTAATTTTTAAATAATTTAATCTATTTTTAACAAGCTCAAAAATCTCTTCTGTACGTGGCTTGATTATCGCAGTTAGCATTGCTTTGGGTAATTGTTGATTATGAATGTTCCCATCATCAGCTATAATTGGTACTTCAATATTAGTGAATTCGTCAGTTTCATTTGATATAGCAGAGCCATAAAGAATTTTTATTTTTTCTGCATCTTCTGATTTCGCACCTAACCCACGAACTATGTCACTAGTTATGTGTACTCCTCCAACAGGAATAGAGTCAGAGAAAATTATTTCATCATTAATAAAAACACCAATACTTGTTATATCTTCTCCTAGATCAATAATTATAGCCCCATTTTTACGTTCATCCTTAACCATTATAGAGGCACCAGATGCTTGTGGACTAATTATAAATTTTTCTACCGAGAGGTGGCATAACTCTACAGCTGAAACTATATTTTTCATAATTGCTTTATCTCCGTAAGTATAAGAAATATCTGCAATTAAATTATCAGAATTCATTCCAATAGGGTTTTCAACATAAATATTATTGTCTATGAAAAATCTGATAGGAGTTGATGATAATAGTTTATAATTACTTATTTGTTCTGAATTATTAATTTTTAAAATTTTAGCTAAATCATTTTTAATTATTTTTCCATTGTTAATTTTCAATTTATTACGGATAACTTTTGTTATTGGCCTTCCACCAGCAAGACTACAAACAACATTTTTAATTGGAAACCCTGCCATATTTTCAGCATCCTCAACAGCTCTAGCAATAGAGTTTGCAACTTGATTCATGTTAACAACTAAGCCATTACTAATACCTGCAGATGCATGTTGTCCAAAGCCTAAAACCTTTATTTGAATATCATTAGAGTTCACCGATGTTCCAATAAGACATGAAATTTTATTATTACCAATGTCAATCACTGTATGGATGTTTTTAGATTTTTTTATTGGGCTTAAAACCGTCATAAGTTTTTCCTATGGTTAATTAAATCCTTGTCGACGCTAATTTTTCCTAGAATTTTATTTGGATTTCTTAAATCTAATTCTGTAAGACCCAAATTTAAAACATCATAGTTTTTTTGAAGTTTTATGATTTCATTCCATGCTTTTAAAACCCCTTTGCTAGGTAGAAGAACTATAATTCCTTGTTTAAAATGTAGGTTCCACCTCCTATTATTTACATAATCCAAGGACCAAATATTTTTTGCTAAAACTTTATTTGTTTCAAGTATTTCAAGGATAGAGTTTGCATTCTTATTGGCATGGTTCCCATGAATTATTGGTAGATCAATTTTAAATTTATTTATATTTGCAGTAGATATTGTTTCACCATTTTTTGTTATAAGTTTATTACTCATTTCATATTGCCATATACCAATTACTTCCTTTTCTTTGATGTTTATTTTAATTGTGTTTGGTAGAACACGTTCAATATACAGTTCTTCAACCCAGTCGTTGTTTTTAAGGTTGTTGTATATATTTAATAAATTAACATTAAAGATATTGGATTTTTTTTCATTATTGACAATTTTAATAATAGTCTCTTTGGTTATATTTTTTATCCCCAAAATTTGAATATTATTAATTGTAAAGCCATTCTTTATTAAAAAATTATTTAATAATTTTGAGTATTTTTCGAAGTCAATATTGTTTAAAAAAGTTGTTAATAATAAAGATATAATAAATATAGTTAAAAAATACATTCTATAGCTTGACCCTGTATTTTTATTTGTAACTCTGTCAATATTTAGCTTGTTGACATTATTCCCTTTTATAATTGAATTTAGCATTCGTAAGTTGCCTCCTCAATTAATGTTTTGACCATTTGTTTCATAGTAATTTGACAAAACATTGCTTGTTCAGGAGCTAGTGAAGTTTCAGTCATACCTGGTTGCGTATTTAGTTCTAACATGAATAATTTGTTATGATTGCTATCATACCTAAAATCTGTTCTTGAAATCCCTTTGCAGCCAATAATTTGATGAGCTCTTAAAGCCCACGACATTGCCTTATCAAATATAGTCTTAGGTATTAATGCAGGAATTATATGAGAAGAACCATTTTGATCATATTTTGCTTTATAATTGTAGAAATCTTGTTTTTTATTTGAAGTTATCTCGGTGACACAAAGAGGCCTTTCTTTTAAAACAGTTACAGTTAGTTCTCTTGTTCCAACTAACACCTCTGCCATCAATTCATTATAATTTCGATTTTTTTTAAGAGGTTCCATTTTACTATTGTTTATAATGGTCACATCAACCGAACTTCCACCATTTATAGGCTTTATGACACATGGACCTTCATAATCTCTTATGTGATAAAATTTATCTTTAGTAATTTTTAATGTTTTAGGAAAGATGATAGGGTCTTCAGAATTTTCAGTTGCGTTTGTAATTAACCGCTTAAAATGCATTTTGTTCATTGCAATCGCTGATGCAGTAACACCTGAATGAGTATATGGTATTTTAATTAAATTTAAAAAACCCTGAACTGTTCCATCTTCTCCGAACTTTCCATGTAAGGCATTAAAACAAACATCTACATTTAATGAAGTTAATTTATTTATTCCATTTAAACCAATATCAACCTCAGTTACTCTTAAATCATTTTCTTTAATTGCCTCAGCACATGCTTTGGCTGATCTTAAAGAAACGTCCCGTTCTGAACCAAAACCGCCTTTTAATAACATAACATGTGTATTTTTAGTTATTTTCATTTGGTACCAATTCTTTTAATTTCCCAATTCAACTCTATCCCGCAAACTTTTTTAACTTTATATTTTACATGCTCACCTAAATCCTCGATATCTTTAGCAGTTGATTTTTTTGAGTTAATTATGAAATTACAATGCTTTTCAGAAATCATAGCACCACCAATTTTGAAACCTCTGCATCCAGCTCTGTCTATTAACTTCCATGCTTTGTTTCCAATGGGATTTTTGAAAGTACTGCCACCAGTTTTTACACCAGTTGGCTGTGCTTCTTTTCTTAAAGCTATAATTTTTTTCATTTTGTTTTCTATATTGATTTTTTCATCTTTAAAGCTCTTTAATCTTGCCGAACAAAAAATCCACTCTTCACTTATTTCAAGGCCTCTATATTTCATCCCTAACTCTTTATTGGTAAAAGTTTTAAATTGACCTAAATGATTTATTGCCTTCACATCTATTAAGACATCTTTAAATTCAGAGCCAAATGCTCCTGAATTCATCTTTACACCACCTCCTATTGTTCCAGGAATGCCTAACAAGAACTCAAGGCCGCCTCTAAGATTATTTCTTGCGAAACGAGCTACCTCTGCGTCTGTTGCTCCAGCTTCAGCGGTGATTATATGATTTTTATCAATATTAATTTTATTTAATTTTTTGGTTAGTAGAACAATTCCTTTAAAACCTTTGTCTCTAATTAAAAGATTTGATCCTGCACCTATAATTAATATATCTAATTCATTAGGCTTGTTTTTTAAAAAATCACTTAAGGATATCAAATCTTCTACTATGAACAATATTTCTGCCTTGCCTCCAACCCCAAACCAAGTAAATTGTGCTAATTCATAGTCAAATTGAATTTTGTTAAGAAATCTATTTTTAAATGTGTCAAGATCCATTATGAAGCTCTTTTTCTAAAGTATTAGCAATTTTAGTTATTGAGCCCGCTCCTAGACATATAATAATATCGTGTGGACTTATGATTTTTAGCGTTTCTTTTATCAAAGCTTTTTTACTTTCTATATATAACACATTTTTATGCCCGTATTTTAAAAGCCCATTTTTTAAATCATTACTTTCAAACCCCTTTAAAGGTTCCTCACCCGCAGGGTATACATCTAAAAGAAACACGTAATCTGCATCATTAAAGCAACTACAAAAATCATTAAAAAGATCTTTTATTCTGCTATAACGGTGTGGTTGAAAAACACTTATAATTTTGCTTTTAGGAGTAAGTAATCTAGCGGCAGCCAGTGCAGCATTTATCTCAACTGGATGATGGCCATAATCATCTATAATAGTGGTATTTTTGAAATTTCCTACATTTTGAAAGCGTCTTTGCACGCCTGTAAATGTTTTTAGGGTGTTTTTAATTTTCTCAATAGGAATTTTCAACTCGATCCCAGTTGCAATAGTAGCTAAAGCATTTTGAATATTATGAATGCCTATCATAGAAAACTCTATTTCATAGGAGCTAATTTCAAGTTTTCTTCGATTTGATATACTTAAAGTAAAATTCATCTTATTATTATTATAAATAATATTAGTGGCTCTTACGTCTGCGTTAGCAGACAAACCATAAGTAATTACTTTCTTATCTTCTAGTTTTGAGATTAATTTTTGTACTCGAGGGTGATCAGTACATAAACAGATGAATCCATAAAAGGGTATTGAAGATAAAAAGTTAAAAAAGGCCAGCTCCAGATTTTTTTCATTTTTATGAAAATCAAGATGCTCTAAATCTATATTCGTTATGACTGCTGCCGTAGGGTTTAGTTTTGTGAAGCTTCCATCGCTTTCATCAGCCTCTACAACCATCCAATCACCCTTCCCCATTCTTGCGTTTGAATCTAAAGATGAAATTATTCCTCCATTTATAATTGTAGGATCCATTCCATTTTCTTCAATCATCTTAGCTATCAATGAAGTAGTAGTAGTTTTTCCGTGTGTTCCGGCTATTGCTATTGATTGCTTTAAACGCATCAACTCGCCTAACATTTCAGCTCGATGAACAATTGGAAGAAAAATTTTCTTTGCTTCTTCAAGCTCAATATTGTTTTTAGATATAGCTGTTGAAACAACAATTATTTTAGCATTTAATATATTTGATTTTCTCTGACCAATAAAAACTTCAATCCCAAGTTTTTCTAATCTCTTAGTATTATTACTTGCTTTTATATCACTTCCTTGGACTAAATATCCTGATTGGACTAGAACCTCAGCTATTCCACTCATACCTATTCCTCCAATTCCAATGAAGTGAATAACACCTAAATTTTCTGGACGTTTTAGCATGGTTTTGAAATCTTCTTATGGTTAGTTTTAATAAGGTCAATTAAGACATCAGAAAAAAATTCTGTAGCGGATTTATTTTTACGTTTTACTTCAAGATCCTTAGATAATTTTTTTATCTGATTACTTGCAATAACAAGCTTTTTTGGATTCTTGATAAGGTTTTCTAATAATTTTTTTAAAGTTTTAACTACTTCGTTATTTTGATCTAACACCCAACCGCCACCTATGTTTGTAATTAATTTAGTATTTTCTAATTGGTGGTTATCAAAAGAAGTTGGCAAAGGAATAAATATTACAGGTCTACGTGAAGTTAAAATCTCAGCGACACTAGATCCTCCTGAGCGGGTAATTATAAGATGTGCTTTTTTAAATTTTTCAAAAATATTATCAAAAAAACTTTCTATAAAAAACTCTATCTGGTGGTTGTTATATATACGTTTGACTTTACTAATGTCATTTTTACCAACTTGTTGTGTTATATATATATTTTCTCTTAATTCTCTTGGAAGAGAACATATAATTGCTGTTACTTGCTCTGAGAAGAAATTAGCGCCAAGACTTCCTCCAACGATTAAGATTTCAAACTTTTGCGTTTTATTTGGAGCAGAATAACTTAATTGTCTAAGACAATGTTCTTTCCTAGTTGGGTTTCCGGTATAAATCAGATTATGATTATTTTCAGTATTTTTGGTTTCAAAAAAAGATAAGGCTAAAAGGTTTGATATCTTACCTAGTAATTTGTTAGCTCTACCAATAATTGCATTTTGTTCATGTATTATGGAAGGAATTTTAAGCAATTTAGCGGCTATAACTGGAGCTACTGATGGATACCCACCAAACCCAACAATTACTTGTGGTTTATTTAATAAAATTAAAAAAATTGTTTTTAAAAGAGAAATTAATAATTGATATATTGATCTTAATTTAACTATAAATAATTCATTACTTGGGCTAGAAACTTTATGGACAAATATTTTATGATTTATATTTTTATTACTAAAAAAATTATTAAAATAATTTTCTCCCCTTTGATCAGTTATAACTATAAAGTCGTTCATCTTAATCTCATTTATAATTGATAAAGCTGGGAAAATATGTCCTCCTGTACCACCTGCAGCTATTAATATTTTACTATTTTGTTTCATCTTATTGATCGTTTTCCTTGCTACTCTCTTGTCTTAAAAGAGTGTCTAATGACGAGTTTTTTCTTGTTAACGAAAGTAAAATACCAGCTGTTATAGCTGATGCTAAAATAGAAGAGCCTCCATAGGATAGAAAGGGTAATGTCATTCCTTTTGTAGGAATTAAGTCAGTATTACTTGCCATATGAATTAATGATTGAAAACCAAATTGAAAAGCTAAGCCACTAACACAAATAATAAAAAAAAGATTAGTGTTTCTTAAAGTTAATAAAAAGGATCTAAAAACAATTAATCCATAAATTATTACAATTAAAGAACATAATAATACACCATATTCCTCTGCAGCAACTGCAAATACAAAATCAGAATGCGCATCAGGCAGAGATTTTTTATAAAAACCTTCTCCAGGACCTTTACCCCAAAAACCTCCTGATTCAAATGACTGTAGTGATTTTGTAATCTGGTGCGTTTTACCGTCTAAAAAACTATCTATCCTAAGTTTAACATGACCAAAGTGATTATATGATAATATCATAAATATTGGAAAAGCTACTATTAAAAATATAATAATCATTAGTGGTATTCCAGTAATGAATAGCTGAAATCCCCAAGTAAATATCATTACAATTGTCATGCCAATATCTGGCTGTAACAACAAAAGGGCAGACATTAAAACTATTGCTCCCAATGACCACAGCCAGCCAGGAAAATTTGGTTTTTGAACCCACAAAGATAAGATCCACGCATTAAAAACTATAAAAAATGGTTTGCATACCTCACTAGGTTGAAAACTGAAATTTCCTATATATAACCATCTTTGGGCACCTTTAATTTTTGCTCCTTCAATGAGAATAAAAAACAAAAGACATAATGATATTAGAAACCCAGATATACAAATAATTTTTATTTGTCTTTCATTCAAAATAGTAAAAAAAATAATTATTGGAATGCTGAAAATTCCTAATAAAATATGTCTTAAGGTAAAATGATGTGAAGATATATTTAAACTTTCAGCTACATGTTGACTTGAAGACATAACAAGAAAAATACCAAAGAGTATTAATATTAAAAAACTTGTTAATAAGAGCCGATCAATATTCCACCACCAAAGAGCTATAAAGGATCTGTCTGAACGTGTTATTAACATATCAAAACACCTTCATTTAATTGCTTGTTTACGATTTCTTTAAATTTATTACCTCTATCTTCGAAATTTATAAATTGATCAAAGCTAGCTGCTGACGGTGATAGAAGTATAACTATTTCTTTTAAATTCGACTTTTGAGCTTTCTTTATTGCAAGTTCAGTTGCATCTTCAAGTGTTATACATTTGTTTAGTTTACTATTTTTAGAATTTTTTGATATTTGATTTGCAAAAAAATTATAAGATTCACCAATTACAAAACTTTCTTCAACTCTATTTAAATATTTTTTGGCGGCTCCTATCCCATCATTTTTTGGTTGACCTCCCAATATCCAAAAAATATTGCAGAAAGAACTTAATGCAGCCGCAGTAGATTCTCCATTAGTTGATTTGCTATCATTAATAATTTTAATTTTTTCTGAAACGTATATTGTTTCCATTCTATGTGGCAAACCTTTAAAGCTCTTTATTGACCGTTTAATTTTGTCACCTGTTACATTTAAATTTTTAGCTAATGAGATTGCAATTGAAGCATTTACTTGGTTATGCTTGCCATTTAAAGAAATGTTATCGTTGATATAGTCCTGAAAATTTATATTTTTTGTTTTAAAAATTTTAATCTGTTGATACTTATCTTTCTTTATTAATTGATTTAGAAGTTTGTCATCTTCGTTATAAACAATAGTTCCATTATCATTTAAAAAATCAATAATCTTTAATTTACACGATAGATACTCCTCAAAATTATTATGATAGTCTAAATGGTCAGGCGTAATATTTATAATTGAGGCTAAGTTTAAAGTTAACTTACTTGCTCCATCTAATTGGTAACTTGACAACTCTAAGATAATTACACCATCATTACCTGGATCAATGATTTCGCATGCTGGATAACCAAAATTTCCTCCGATTACAGATTTAATTTTATTAAATTTCAAAATATGATGTAGTAAAGCTACTGTTGTTGATTTACCATTTGTTCCAGTAATTCCAACAATTATAGCTTTTGGTTTGGATTGCATAAACAAGTCAATATCATTTATAATTTCAACATTATGATCTTCTGCAAGCTTAATGGCTTTGTGTTTGATATTTTTGTTAATTGGTATACCTGGACTAACAACAAGAGCACACAAATCTTTCCAAGGCCATTTTTGGTAATTTACCCAATTTGATTCTACTAGGGTAGGAGGTTTTTCTTTAAAGTCATCGAATACAAATACTTTTGCACTAGAGTTCAATAAAACTTTAGCCGCAGCTAATCCAGACATTCCAACACCAAGAACGCCAACGTTTTTGTTTTTATAACTAAGAATATTATTCAATTTAATTACCTCAGTTTAAGTGTGGACAAACCAATTAAAGCTAGTATGACCGCTATTATCCAAAATCTTATGACTATAGTGGATTCAGCCCACCCTTTTTGTTCGAAATGATGATGAAGTGGCGCCATTCTAAATACTCTTTTACCAGTAAGTTTGAAGGAAATAATTTGAACAATAACTGATATTGTCTCTAAAACAAAAACTCCTCCGATAATTATTAATACTAATTCATGCCTTGAAGCTGAAGCGGTCACCCCAATTACACCTCCAAGTGACAAAGATCCTGTGTCTCCCATAAAAACCATTGCTGGAGGTGCATTAAACCATAGGAAACCTAATCCTGCTCCAATGATAGCTCCTAAAAACACGGTTATTTCGCCAGCACCTGGAATATAATTTATTTGTAAGTAGTTAGAAAAATTTATATTTCCAGCTAAATAAGCAATAACAGCTAAAGAACTAGCTGCAATCATTACTGGAACTATTGCCAGTCCATCAAGGCCATCAGTTAAATTAACCGCATTTGATGAACCCACAATAACCATAATTGTGAAAGGAATATAAAAAATTCCAAGAAATAAAATACTTTCTTTAAAAAAAGGTATTGATATTGAATTATGAAGGTTATCAGGAGAATTTTCTGCTAAAAAATATGCTGCTACAAAAGCTATAAATATTTGTGGTATAATTTTTTGATAACTTTTAAGTCCATTACTGTTCATTTTAGAAACTTTTATCCAATCGTCAAAAAGGCCAATAATGCCAAACGAAACTGCTATAAATAGAAGTATCCAAATATATATATTATCTAATTTAGCCCATAATAAAGTAGATGTTGTAAATGCAAGCAAGATTAATAAACCGCCCATTGTTGGAGTGCCTGTTTTAAAAATTATATGAGTTTTAGGCCCATCTTTTCTAATAGGCTGACCGTTCTTTTGTATTGTTTTTAATAGAAAAATTATTTTTTCACCGAAAATAAAGCTAATTAATAATGCTGTTAAAAGCGCACCAATTGTTCTAAAAGATATATAATTAAAAATATTAAGTGGTTGAAAATGTTCAGTGAAATTTAGCAAAAGATTAGGCAGCATTATATTCCTCCTGAATGTTTTGCTTTAAAATTGGTGGTAATTTCCAAAGATTTGTTCCATGAGATCCTTTAATAAGAATAATTTGTGTTGGTCTCAGGTGTTTTTTTATATCAGTTAATAATCTATCAATTGAAAGGTATGGATAACAATTAATGCTTGAACATAATTCTTTGCATATTTTTGATGTGTAAACTCCAAGAGTTATAAGAATGTTTGGTTTTATTTTTTTAATTATTGGAACAAGTTTAAAATGTAATTCGTTAGAACTATCTCCTAATTCCATCATGTCTCCAATTATTAGAATAGTTTCATAATTTTTAAATTTATTTTTCATATTTTGAAAATTATTTAGAGCAGAATTCATTGAGTCAGGATTGGCGTTGTAGCTGTCATCAATAATAAAAGTTTTTTTGTTATCTTTGAATTTAATTGTTATACTGTTACCTCTTCCTGATATAGGTGACATCTCACTTATGGTTGTAAGAGCGTTAATTAAATTTAATTTCAACTCCTTTATTACAGCAATGGTAGCAATTGCATTTAAAGCTTGCGTAGTATTTAAATAATTTAGGTGCCAATCTTGTTTATCGTCAAAACAAACTGTTGCGCCGTTCTTTACTTGAATGATATTTGAAATAAATGTATTTGATTTTTTGGTATGGCCAAATAAGTGTATATTAGCATTTATTTTTTTTGCTTCTTTTATTAGAAATTCACTCCAAACATTATCTGAGTTTAGAATAACGATGCCATTTTTATTTAATCCAAGAAATATTTTACTTTTCGCGCTTGCAATTTCTTTTTCATTTTTAAAATTTTGAATATGAGAGTTTGTTACATTTGTTATTAATGCAATATCTGGCAAAGCTAATTTTGTTAGCTCTTCCATTTCACCAATATTATTAATTCCTAATTCTAAAACGCAGTATTTATAATCAGGATTCAATCTGGACAACGTTAATGCAAGGCCAATAATGTTATTATTATTCCCTTGTGTAGAATGGGTAGTTCCATATGTTTTTAGTGCAGAAGATAACAAGTGCTTAGTGCTTGTTTTTCCACTACTTCCAGTTAAAGCAATCGTAGTCCCTTTAAACCTATTCCTTCCAAATTTTGCAATATCTAATAATGCTTTATTTGTATCGTTAACAAGTAATCCATTGTATTTCTTAGCTAATTTAAGGTCTGAAACAATTATACCGCCTGCACCTTTTGAAATCGCTGATTTTACAAAATCATGTCCGTCAAATTTGTTACCTTTGAAAGCAATGAACAAATCACCTGATTTTATAGTTCTGTCATCAATGCTAATACCAGAAATACCAATAATTTTATTCATAAAGTTTAAAGATGGATCAATAGCATTAGTAGCTTCTATTAAATCTTTTTTTGTCCACAATGTTTTCAACTAGTTATTCCAATTTTTTTAATATTTTTGATTGCTTCTTTAGAAACCGTGTAATCATCAAACGGAAGGCTTTCCATGCCTATTGTTTGAGTGGTTTCATGGCCTTTCCCTGCTATGAGTAATAAATCATTGTCTTGTAACTTTGAGACAGCAAATTTAATGGCATTATTTCTGTCGCCAATTTCAATTGCGTTTGGACAGCCTTGTAAAATGTCTTCTCTTATTTTTGAAGGTAGTTCGTCTCGAGGATTGTCATCTGTGACAATAACTAAATCTGAATTTTGATAAGCAATTTGTCCCATTAAAGTACGTTTTTCAATGTCTCTATTCCCGCCGCAACCAAAAAGAGTTATGATTTTACCTTTTGCAAAATGTTTAAGTGACGAGAGTGCTGTCAGTAAAGCTTGAGGTGTATGAGCATAGTCAATTATAACTAATGATTTATTTTCATTATCTGAGACAATTTCCATTCTACCGCGAGCCGGTTTTAAATAGCCTAGGGATTTGAATACAAAATCAGGGTCCATCCCTAAAGCTATACAAATTGAAGCAGAAGCAATTACATTATAAATTTGAAACTGCCCAATCATACCAATAGTTGTTTGAAATATTTTATTGTTGAACTTAAGTGTTAAATCAATAGATTTATTGTTAGTATTTGAAGAAACGATTTGAATGTCTGCTTCTTCTTTTTGACCAAATGTTAAAATTAAATGATTAGATTTATTTAACTCGTTATGCAGTTTTTCACCATAACTATCGTCTATATTAATTGCTATTGATGAATTTGGATTTAGTAGGTGTGTAAATAGTCTCTTTTTAGAGGAGTAATAATTTTTAATATTTTTGTGATAATCAAGATGATCATGCGATAAGTTAGTAAAAACTGCTCCAGAAAATTTTATACCGTCTAATCGGTGTTGATCAATTCCATGTGAAGATGCCTCTATTGCTAAATTGCTAACTTCTTTCCTAGCTAAAAAATGAAGTTGTTCATACAATCTCGATGGTTCGTAAGTAGTAAGATTTTCATTTGACTTTAATATGTTATTTTTTTCATTGCTAGTGTCAATTTTAGTTCCAAGCGTTCCCATTGAAGCAGCTTTCCAGCTTGCTTGCCCCCAGATTTGACGACAAAACTCAACTACTGAAGTTTTACCATTAGTTCCAGTTACGCCAATTATTTGTTTTGGTTGTTTCTCGTGAAAACAAGAAAGTAGTAAAGAATAAACCTTTCTAGACATTCCTTCTTTAAGAGAAATGACATTGTCTTTTTTTAAATTTTCAGCTACTGTTAAGACTGCTCCTTTTTTTTGAGCTTCTGTGATAAAATCCTTTCCATCTAATTTTTGACCCTTTAGAGCAACAAAAATATAACCTTTTTTAATTTCCTTACTATTTGAAGATATTCCATTGATTAGAAAATCCATTTTTTCAGAACTACATTCTTTAAATATATCTTTTAAAGTATCGTTTCTTAAAATAAGGTTTTTTAATAGTACCATTTTATAAAATTGCTCCCTTATCTTTACCTCTTATTTTGAATTTAAGAAGATTTTTAGAGAAATTTACAGAGCTCTTTGTTTGAGGTTTGATATTTAAAATTGGAGCTATTCTTGTTACTATTTTATTAACTACTGGAGCGGCAACCCATCCAGCCGTTCTTTTGCTACCTTTAGGGTTATCTATCATTACTGTGATAATAAATCTTGGGTTATTCATTGGAAACGCTGAAGTAAGTGTTACTATATTTTGTTTTTTAAAATACCCTCCAGCTGGATTTGTTTTTTCAGCAGTTCCTGTTTTTCCTCCGACTAAGTACCCAGATGCTTCTGCTTGTTTTGCTGTCCCATTCTTATTGCTAACAACCAGTCTCATTATGCTTCTCATTTTTTTAGACGTTTCCTTTGAAAAAATTCGTTTATTTTTTTTCGCTGAATTAGAAATTAATAATGTAGGGTCCACTCTTATTCCATCATTCACTATTGTCGCCGTTGCAGAAGCTAAATGGGTTGGTGTTATTGAAATTCCGTGACCATAAGAAATTGTCATGGTTGTTAACAGTTTTTTATCCGTACGCACTTGAGGTTTACCAAGTTCAGGTAATTCTAATGAAAGTTTGTCCATTAAACCTAATGATTTTAAATATTTTAATTGAGTAGATGAACCAAATTTTTCAGCAATTTTAGCAGAACCTATGTTGCTCGAATGTACAACAACTTCAGGTATGCTAATTGCATAATTTAATGGATGATAATCTCTTATAGTCCTAGATGATATCCTGAGAGGACTTGAAACATCAAACACTTCGTTTTCATTAATTAAATCACTTTCTAAAGCAACCGCTGCCGTTATAAGTTTTAGAGTAGACCCTAGTTCATAAGTCCCTTTTGTTGCTTTGTTAAATAATTTGTTGTCTAATAATTTATTATAATTGTTTGCATTATAATCAGGAAGAGATACCAAAGCATATATTTCTCCATTTTTTGCATCCATTATAATCCCTGCACCGCCCTCAGCTTTAAATTGATTGATTTGTTCTAGTAACAATGTTTTTAAAATATGTTGAATGCCGCTATGAATTGATATTGATATGTCTTCACCATTAGCTAATACTTTATCGAATCTTTTTTCAATTCCAGCTATTCCTTTGCCATCAATATCGGTATTCCCTAGAACATGTGAAGCCAAACTATGATTTGGATAAATTCGTTTCTTACTACTTTCAATTTTAAGTGCTTCAATCCCTAACTTAAGCAAAGAAACATGATCTCTTGGCGAAATTTCTTTTAATATTTGCACGTGTTTTTTATTAGAATTTAGTTTTTGTAATAATTTTTCTCTTTTTAATTTAGGAAATATTTTTTTTAACTTTAATATTGTTTGATTTACATCTAATACTTCTTGAGGGTTAATATTTAAGCTTGAAATATTTACAGTTGTCGCCAACAAATTATTGTTTCTATCAAGAATATTTCCTCTAAAAGGATGGATTAAATTTTTTGAGTTTACGCTGCGAAAAGATTTTTTAACTGTCTTATCATCTAAACCCGCTAAAGACACTGTTCTGTAACCAATTGTTGTAAATGCTATAAATAACAAGGCTCCACAAATTAATAATTTTAATCTCCTCATTTTAAGATCATTTTTTTGTGTATTGTTATTTTGAAAGTGTAAGAAACTCATTATGATCCACTTTCATTAAAAGTTTTTGTTGCATCAACCAAATCTTTTAAATTCCAAATGTCTATAGGTAGAATGCCTTTCATATTTAATTTATTTTTAGCTATCTGCTCTAATCTATCGGGCCTTTTTAGATAGCTTAATTCAGCTTGTAATATATATAGATCTGACTGTGTCGTTTTTATTGCCTTATTTGTTTCAGCTAGCTCTATTTCTTTTTTGGTAATAAAATGCTTAATTTGATACAATGAAACAGCTGTAAAAATCATTAAAAAAACAACTAAAAATGATGGATATTTTATCATGCAGCATCTCCAAATTGTGATGGAAATGCTGTTCTTTCTGCTACGCGAAGTTTAGCTGATCTTGATCTTGTGTTATATTTAATTTCACTTGCTGAGGGGAGAATTGGTTTTTTTGTTAATATCTTTAAACTATGTTTTTTTGAAGGAATGTCTGGGATATGTCTCGATAAATTTTTATTTTGAGAGCATTTTAAAAAGAAATTTTTAATTATTCTATCTTCTATTGAATGAAAAGATACAACAGCTAAAATTCCATTAGGCTGCAAGATTCTTTCTGCGGCAATCAAGCCTCTTTCTAATTCAGATATTTCATCGTTCAAATATATTCTAATTGCTTGAAAAGTCTTTGTGGCTGGATCAATTTTATATTTAGAAGTAGGAACAGCTGTTCTTATAATAGATGCTAATTGACCAGTTTTAGTAATGGCATTCACAGCTCTCTCAGTTATTATATTTCTTGCAATTCTTCTTGAAAACACTTCATCACCTAGTTCAAATATTATATTTGCAAGGGTTTTTTCTTCAACTTTATTAATAAATTCTTCTGCAGTTGGGCCTTCTTTTGACATTCTCATGTCAAGTGGACCGTTTAATTTGAAAGAAAACCCTCTATGTCCTTGATCAATTTGAGGACTTGAAACACCCAGATCAAATACAATGCCGGCAACTTTTTTAATTCTTGATGGTTCTAAAAGTTGTTCAATTTGAGAGAATCTAGCATTTTGAAAATAAAACCTATTTTTAAAATCAACCTTTATAGCTTCTGCAGCAGGCTTGACATCTGGATCTCTATCTACACCTAAAACCTTACAATTTTTTCTCTCTAAAATAGCCCTGGTGTACCCACCTAATCCAAATGTTGCATCTATATAAAATTTTTCATTTTTAACAGACAAGGCATTTATTGTTTCTTTTAATAAGACAGGAATATGAGCGGTTTTATTAATCATCAAAATTTCTTTTAATCGATTTGCTTTTTTAATATTAATTTTGGCGGCCCTTTTTCTTTAAGTATTTTTTGAGATTTTTCATATTGGCTTTCATACTCTACTGGAGACCAAATATAAAAAGATTCACCAATCCCCATAAATACAGCTTTATCTGTTAATCCAGAGAAGTTCATCAATATGTCTGGAATAATAACTCTTCCACCCGTATCAAATTTCATTTCAAATGAATCGGCCATCATCATTCTTAGCACAAATGCTTCGTCTGAAAGTGCATCTAATTCATCTATGGCATTTATATACATTTGCATTCTACTATAGGTAGTGCCTTCAATACATTTTAATTGAAGGCTTTTAAATAATATTAATGGTTCATTATTTTTTTCAAGATTGAGGCGGAAAGTGGCAGGAATAGAAACTCTAGACTTTGAATCAATCTTATTATATGAGGTTGACAAAAACATTTGATTTGAAAGACCCTTAGTTAATAATTAAAAACATGCGTAGAATCTAAAAGTTAAGTTAGATAAATATTAAATATTATGCCTAAAGTAGTTTAATTTACACTTTATGGGATAACATGGGAATTTATGGGAGTCAATGGGAAAATATATGCAAATCATGGGGATTTAAATATTTGATTTTTTTTGAAGGTAGTGTCAGAGAGTTATAAGCCGGGTTTTGTATCTAAATTTTAATTGTAGTCATTCATCTTGAAAATTTGTTACCAAACTTTTCTAGCGACCTACCCGAGAAACTTTGTAGAAAGACAAAATTTGTTTCTCCTATTTAGTCTTGCTCTAGGTGGGGTTTACCATGCCATTTCTATTACTAAAAATGCGGTGCGCTCTTACCGCACCATTTCACCCTTACCAAAATGGCGGTATATTTTCTGTGGCACTTTCCCTAGGGTCACCCCTGCTGGAAGTTATCCAGCACCTTCTTTCTATAGAGCCCGGACTTTCCTCTTTAAAAAGCGACTACTCACTCTCTGACAATACAAAAATATAAAGTTTAGATGTTTGGTCAACACTTTATTATAATTTATCAATTATTTTGAATTAATTTCATCTTGTAATATTTGTAAATCTAATAATTCATCTTCAGCTAATGATATTTCTTTTTTAATGTTTGTTATTTCAACTAGAGTTTTGTCAAAAGTAATTTTGTCATTATAGTAAAGTTCATTATTGTCTAGTATAGTTTCTGATTTTTTTAGCTTTATTTCTAGTTTCTCAATTTTATCAGGTAACGCTTTTAAATTGTAATTTTCTCTAAAAGTTAATTTTTTCTTCAAAATCTTTATTGGCTTAATATAGGTTTTTATGGAAACTTTATTTGAATTTATATTTTTAGTATTTGATTTTATTAATTTAGATAAACCGTATTTTTTAAAATATTCTGTAAAATTTCCTTCATGCTGAAAGATCTGATTATCATTTTCAAAAACTAACAGTTTATTAACTGTATGATCAAGAAAATATCTATCATGACTAATAACTAAAACCGTCCCATCATAGTTGCTAATATTTTCTTTTAAAAGTTTCAGTGTTTCAAAATCTAAATCATTTGTTGGTTCGTCTAAAATAAGAAAGTTATGATTATTTAAGAATAATTTGGCTAATAGTAATCTTACTTTTTCTCCGCCAGATAAAGTGGAGTTGTTTTGTAAGGATTTTTTTTCATCGAATAAAAATTTTTTTAGATACGATAAGACATGTATCTTTTTTCCTAAAAACTCTACATGATCTCCTTCATTTATAAGCGTTTTCCAAGGTGTGCTATCTAATTTTATTAATTCTTTATTTTGATCAAAATATTTAACATTTACTCGTTCACCAATCTTAACTTTACCTTTTGTTGGTTTATAAATTCCTTGTAAAATTTTAATCAAAGTAGTTTTCCCAGAGCCGTTAGCTCCTATAATACCTATTCTATCATTACGTCTTATTTTATAATTGAAATTTGTAATAACATTTTCCTGTGTAGGGGTATTTTTATACATAAAAAATACATTAAAAGTTTCAACAATATTTACAGAAGAATCATTTGTTTTGTTAAGAGATATATCTATTGGTTTTGAATCAGAAATTTTATTATTTTCATAATTATTATTTAGCTTTTCTAATTCTCTTACACGTCCCATATTTCTTTTTCTTCTTCCAGAAATCCCTTCTATAGACCACTTGGTCTCACTTTTTATTTTTTGCTTTATTTTATGAAGTTTATGTTTTTCAATATCAATTAATTCTCGTGTCCATTTAAAAAAATCATCATAAGGACCTTCTCGTTTAATCAATTCGCCTTTATTAAACCAAAGAGTTTTTGTACCAATTTTTTTAAGAAATTCTTGATCATGACTTACAATTATCATTGTAGTATTTAACTCTATCAGCTTTTTTTCAAGCCAGTTAATTGTTGGTAAATCTATATGATTAGTGGGTTCGTCAAGAAGCATTATGTCAGGTTCATTTAATATAGATTGCGCTAGATAAATTTTACGAAGTTCGCCGCCAGATATTTTTTTTGTTAAATCGATGTCAGACAAACCTAATTGTTCAATGATAAAATTTATTTTGGAAAGGTTTAGGTGATTATTATCTTGTGAGAGAAAATCAATTACATTATTTGCGTTAGGAATTGCCGGATTTTGTTCAAGAAGGTCTATTTTTATATTTGGAGCCATCCAAATCTGGCCTTCATCTGGCGTGTCAATTCCTTTTAAAACTTTTAAAAGTGAACTTTTACCACATCCATTTTTACCTACTAAAATTATACGATCGAATCTGTTAATAGAAAATTCGGCATTATTGATTATGACTTTATTTGGCTGAGAAATTTTTAAATTATGAGTTGTAATTAGTGGTGTTGGCATTTTTTACCTATTACTGCTGACTTTTGATTATATCCCAAGCATTATTAATTTCTTGAAGTCTTTTAGTGCTTTTCTCTATGAAGTCAATTGGCAAACCTTGGGCTATTAACTTATCAGGATGATGATTAGAAGCGAGCAGTTTCCACTTATTTTTAATTTCAACAATTGGTGTGTTTCTAGTGACCCCTAATATTTGATAAGGATCTGATATTTTGCCCAAGTTTGAAGAATAAATTCTATCAAATTTTTCAATTGAAAAACCAAAAATAATACTAACTTGTTTTAGATAAAGAATTTCTGATTTAGTAATTTTTCCATCTGCTTTTGCAATAATTATTAGTAAATTTAATAATTCTTCTAATACTGAAGAATTTTTTCCTAACAATTGACAAATTTGTTGAGCATAAACTTCGAACCCATCTGTTGTTTTCTTGGCTTGATCCCATAACCGAGCAACATTTTTAATTTCATTTTCCGGAACGCTTATCTTGTTTTGAAATGCTCTAATTTCTTCTTTTGTAACTTTACCATCAGCTTTTGCCATTTTAGCAGATAGAACTATTACTCCGACTGTAAAGCCTATTTGCTTTAAAGCATTTTCCTCTGGTAGTTTTTGTTTGGTTTTAATTTTATCTATTGCGTGTCCGGCGACTACCCCAATTAATGCACCGATAGGACCTCCTAATGCAAATCCAGCAGCGCTAACAATAAATTTTCCCCATACACTCATAATTTATCTCATACAAGTAAGATTCATTGGATACAAGTAAAATAAAATTGGAATACAACTGTAAATATGTATAAATCTAATTTGTATTTAACTTTTTGACAGGAATATTTTTTGATTGAAGAACATGATTTTACTGGACTAAAGTGTCCTTTACCAGTTTTAAAAGCAAAGAGAGTTTTAAAGAGCTTAGAAAAAGGTAAAAAAGTAGCTTTTATTTCCGACGATCCTGCAAGTCCAATTGATTTTTCTCACTTTTCTGAACATGAAGGATATAATATATCAATCAAAACAACCGGGTCAGGTAAATATTATTTTACATTATTTAAAAAATTATAGTGAGTTTTTAGGATAATTAATATGAACTTTTTAAGGTCTTTATTTTTTAATATTCAATTTTATATAGGTACTAGTATACTAGTTACTGTTTGTTTGCCATGTTTATTATTTCCAAGGCCTGTAGTTCTATTTGTGAATAGAGTTTGGTGTTTAATAATGATAAAGGGAATGAAATGGTGGTTAAATACTGAGATTAAAGTTGAAGGTGAATTACCCTCAAAAGATAAAGTGGTAATTTATGCTATTAAACATCAATCAGCTTGGGAAACAGTTTTTTGCACTGATTTTTTTTCAATGCCATCAATCGTGTTAAAAAAAGCATTAATATTTTTACCTGTAATAGGTTTGTATTTTTTAAGATCTGGTGCTATTCCAATTACCCGAGACCAAGGCATAAATGCTCTAAAGAAAATGGGAAGAAATGCTAAAATTGCAGTTAAGAAGAATAGGTCAATGATGATATTCCCACAAGGGACACGTGTTAGTCCAGGAGTTTCACCTAAAGAAAAACCTTACTTACCAGGTGTATTTTTTTTATACTCTCAGACTAAGGTACCTGTTGTTCCTGTTGCTCATAACGCAGGTTTAATTTGGCCTAAAAATAGCTTTTTTAAGTATCCTGAACGACTTTCTTCAAAATCAGTCACTCTTAAAATACTTCCTGAAATACAACCGGGATTGCCAAAAAAAGAATTTTTATCAAGGTTAGAAACTGAAATTGAAAATGCTTCAAATGAATTGATAAAAAAGGAGTTATCATAATGGATGGTTTTTCACCAAGGGGAGGAAATAATAAACAGTTAAATGTTCTTGGTGGAATTCTTGAACCTTGTAAATCAATTTCAAAAAGTGACAAAGATATTATAACTGGATTTTATAGAGATGATTGTTGCAATACAGGACAAGATGACTTTGGTTTGCACACAGTTTGCTGTAAAATGACAAATGAATTTTTAAATTTTTCAAAATCAGTAGGCAATGACTTGTCTACGCCCATTCCAGCATATAATTTTGTTGGTTTAACCGAAGGAGATTATTGGTGCCTTTGTGCTTCGCGATGGAAAGAAGCATTTGATGAAGGTAAAGCTCCAAAAGTTGTAATAAAATCAACAAATATCGCAACCCTATCTATTATTAAACTAGAAGATTTACAAGCCTATTCGGTTAATTAAAAAAGGAGAATAATGTGCATTTAGATCAAAAGGTTACAGTGATATGTACTGATAGAGATACCAAGAACGAAGGGAAAATTATAAGAATGTATGGTAATGGAATTGATGTAGAAGTATCAGGAACAATTGTTAAATTAAAAAAGACTAAACCTAATCTTTACGTTGGCTCCATGGCTGGTTTAGAATTCTTAGTAAGAACTTAAATTAATCTCCAACTTTTTTTACAATATCGATAACTTTATGTGTCTCTTCTTCTAATTTTTTCATTCCACTTACATTTATAGTGCCACCCTCAAAAACTGCGATTTTGTTATATAGAACATCACCTGATACATTACCATTTTCCATAATAATAATGCTCTTGCAGTTTATTTTTCCATTTACTGTGCCGTTCACAATTAATTCAGAGCTTTTTATAGTTCCATCAACTTCACCGTGTTCGTCGATAATAACCTGGTCAGCTCCTAATTCACCTAAAAATTTATTTCTAATTATAATTGATCCAGAGGTATTATACTTTCCTTCAAAAACACCGTCTCCACTAAGCTGAGAGCATTCCTCTAGGTTTTTTATTTTATCTTTAAGGGGTGATGAAATACGGCTAATTTTAATCATGTTCCTATCCTCTAAACTTTATATATGTTCTATTGAACTTTAAGCGCTGACAAAATTTATTTGTAACCCAAATAAATAAAAATTTTACAAATTTTTTAAATTATATAATTTTAATAATATTAATTCAAGTAATCAGTATGTATAATACTAATTAATTTTAATAAATATATTTTTAGGTAAAATCATGTATCAACCTTTTTATGCGAGCTCACAAATTAATCGTCATGGTGATTTTAGAAGTAATAAAGGTTTAATAAAAAATATTATATCAGACAACAACACTAAATTTGTTCCAGTTTTGAATGGGAAAAATTTATTTAGGCAATCTGATGAAAATATAGAAGCTTGTTTTTTTAATTCTGAACAATTAAAAACAATTTATCCAAATGGAATTGATAATCCTATCTTTCTCGGTGTTGCCAATAATATTAATTATGTTGGAATAGATTTAGACCACAATAATTCTGAAATGGATTTATGGTGTAATGAAAATTCAATAATTCTTGAAGATTTACGCAAATATGGTCCAACTTTAAATGATATAGATGCCTCTTTTTTATCTTTAAATAATGGAATGACATTTTGGCATAAGACACATCAATTTTGTGGTTCATGTGGCTTTAAAAATAATACTACAGAAGCTGGTTTTGTTAAAGTTTGTTCAAATATCGAATGTGGTAAAAGTCATTTTCCAAGAACAGATCCTGCCATAATCACACTTATTTCATATAAGGACAAAATTTTGTTAGGAAGGTCTCCGAGGTTTCCTGAAGGTATGTATAGTACACTTGCAGGTTTTGTGGAACCTGGAGAAAGTTTAGAACAAGCGCTTGAGAGAGAAGTCTTTGAAGAAGTGGGTGTTAAAGTCAAAAACATCAGATATTTTAATTCACAGCCCTGGCCATTTCCAGCTTCATTAATGCTTGGTTTTTTTGCTGAAGCTGTTAATGAGGATATGAATATTGATTATAATGAGATTGAAGATGCTCATTGGTTTTCAATTGAAGAACTGAGATCTTTAAATCATCCTTTAATAAGTGGAGGATTTAAATTGCCAAGAGTTGACTCTATTGCTCGTAGGCTGGTCGATAATTGGATAAACCAGTTTAACTAATTAAATTTTAAGAGGGCATAAATGATTTTTTCTCCAATTCAAATTGCTAATTTGAATGTTTCAAACAGGATAGCTGTTGCCCCTATGTGTCAATATTCATCAGTTGATGGCGCAATGACTGACTGGCATACTCAGCATTTAATGCAATTAGGTTATTCAGGAGCTGGTTTAATAATGGTCGAGGCAACAGCCGTTGAAAGAATAGGAAGAATAACACATCATTGTGTTGGTCTTTATAATGATTTTTGTGAAAGATCCATAAAAAAAACTTTAGAAAAAGCAAGGTCAGTTTCTCAAAAAGAAACTACCTTTGGTATTCAATTAGCCCATGCTGGAAGAAAGGCGTCAACACAAAGACCATGGGAAGGAAGAAAAAGTCTTTCTAAAGAAGAGGATCCTTGGTCTACTAAGGGACCTTCCTCCCTAGCTTTTGATGAGGATTGGCATATTCCTGAAACAATAGAAAATAGTGACTTAGAAAATATTAAAAGTAAATTTGTAGAAGCATCACTCAGGTCAGTTAGAGTTGGATTTGACTTAATAGAAATTCATGGAACACATGGTTATCTTTTTCATCAATTTTTGTCTCCATTATCAAATCACCGTTCCGATAAATATGGTGGAAGTCTAGAAAATAGGATGAGGTATCCTTTAGAAGTTTTTGCTGCAATTAAGCAAGCGTTGCCAAAAGATTTTCCTATAGGCATGAGAATAACAGGTACTGAATGGGAAAATGGTGGAATTGATGAGCAAGAAGCCATTATATTTGCCAATGAGTTAGAAAAAATAGGATGCCATTATGTTTGTGTTTCTAGCGGTGGAAATACACCTAATCCTAAAATACCAATTGCTCCACATTATCAAGTTCATTTGGCTAAAATTATAAAAAAAAATACAGATATGGTCGTAAGAGCTGTAGGTATGATAACAGACCCAATTAAAGCTAATCAAATTATAGTAGATAAAGAAGCTGATATGGTAGCCATAGCAAGAGGTTTTCTAACTAATCCAAGATGGGTATGGGATGCTGCAAAAATTTTAAAGCACGATATTAAAGTGCCTCCACAATATGCAAGAAAATTTTAAAAATTAAAAATGATTACAGAGAAATTTTTAAAAATATTAAATGCTTTTTTATGCTCATCATATTGATATTTCCTGAATATAAGTAAATGAGAGTTATATTTAAGAGTATTAAGATAAAGAATATATGATCTAAATACTGGCTTGTTTTATTCCATTTTTTTCGTTTAAAAAGAAGTTTATTAGTGAGTCTTTTAACTTATCAATACATAATTATATCTTGTAAAAACTTTGTACATTAAATTAATCTAGGCTAATTTTATAATTAGTAAATAACTTATGGAGTTGAGGCAGTAAGGCCGCCATCAACTAATATTTCAGTTCCTGTAATATATTTAGCCTCATCTGAACATAAAAATAACACTGCGTTAGCTACATCCCAAGATTCTCCCATTCTACCTATTGGAACTTGCTTATGTCTTTTTTTAACAAATCCATCATAATCTCCATCAGCGTATTTCTCTGCTAATCTATCAACTAAAGGAGTATGCATTAAACCAGGAACAACACAGTTAAGGCGTATATTCTTTTTTGCTTCAATAACAGCTGTAGTTTTAGTCATTTGAATGAGTGCCGCTTTCGAGGCACTATAACCAACTTGTGGTTTGCCTATATATCTCATTCCTGCAACTGAAGAGATATTTACAATGGACCCACCTAAGTTTTCTTCCATAATTGGGATAGTAAATTTAATAGAAAGGAAAGCAGTGTCTAAATTTAGAGTAAATTGTTGTCGCCATGTACTCGAATCTATTTCAACAGGTCCTCCTGGTTCAGATTGGCCAACTACATTTACCAGAATATCAATTTTTTTATATTTTGTTCTTACTTCGTCAAAAAATTCTTTTACATCATCTTCGTTTGTCATGTTTACTTTATAAAAGGTACAATCATTACCTTCTTTTTTAATGAATTCACATGTGTTATTGCCAGCTTCTTCATTAATATCAATCCCAATTACTATTGCACCTTGCCGTGCTAAGAGAGTTGTAATTGCACGACCATTTCCAAAACCATTACCGATTGAACCGCATCCTGAAACAATTGCCACTTTATCGTGAAGATTTAACATAAAAAAAACCTTAAAATTTTCATTTATCAAGAGTATTATAATATTATTAAATTTTGGAAAGCAATATATAATGATTGATGCATCTAAACTATATTATAACAGATATGGTAAATATTCTGACCTAGATTTGTCACAAGTTGATATTTCACCTCTACTAAAATCTATTTTATCAAGATCTAGTGTTAGAAAATTTTCAAAAAAACCTGTAACTAAAGAAACTTTAACATTGCTATTAGCGTCTGCTCAGTCTGCTCCTTCAAAATCAAACCTTCAACAATATTCAATTTTAGTAATACAAGACACTAGTATCAAAACCGAAATATCAAATCTGATTGGAAATACTAAATGGGCACTTACAGCTCCTGTATTTCTTCTATTTCTTGCTGACATTAGAAGAAACATTAAAATTTCTAACGATAGGGGGTATAAGCATAAGAATAATAATGTAGATACTTTTATGAATGGGGTAATAGACGCAGCTCTTTCTATGCAATCAATGATAATTTCTTCTGAGGCAATGGGTTTAGGGGTTTGCCCAATAAGTATGATTAGGAATATTATTCAAGAAGTTAAATTTATCTGTAATTTACCAAAAGGCGTTTTCCCAATTGCAGGATTGGCTGTTGGCTGGCCTGATCAAAAAGCTCCTGTTTCTCTTCGACTACCTCAGGATATAGTCACTCACTTTGATACTTATAAAGAAGATAATCTTGATCAAAAAATAAATGAATATGATGAACGTGTATTTAAAATAGCTCCTATTTTAAAGGAGAAACAAAGACATGTAGACCTTTATGGTGTTGCCCAAAAAGGAACTTGGTCGGAAAATATCAGTAGACAATTATCTGTTCCAGAAAGAGAAAACTTTAAAAAATGGCTGAAAGGTCATGGAATTAATCTTGAATAATATCTTGTAAAATTTTGTTAAATATTTTTTCATCTTCATACATTATCCAATGACCTAAATTATATTCAACATGAAATCTTACGTTAATATTTTGAGTTCTTAAAATTGCCATTCTGTCTTCAAGATAAACACCTACGCTGGCATCCTTTTCTCCCCAAACAACATAAAGCGGAACATTTTGTTTGCCTAATACTATGGCTAAAGTGTCAGTTGCTGATATCGGTCTGCTCTTAATTCTATGAGAATCTGTATTTTTTTTTTGGATATGAACGGCAAAATCATCGACTTTATTTGGATTATGCATCATTAAAATTTCAAGATTAGTTTTGTGGGCGTTATAAATATCTGTTTCACTCATATTAGAATGTCTTGGTATCATATCTCTCATTTCACCTCTCTTAGCTCCTAATCCACCAGGTCCAACCAAAATCAATTTTTCTGGTTTAAAACCTCTTTGAATTAATTCATAAGATAAGTGACCAGCAATTAGCCCACCAAAAGAAAAACCACATATTATTGGCTTTTCATCTAATGTTATTAATTCTAAAATTGTATCAGCTAAATTCGAAGCTATTTTTTCTGGAGTGTGAGGAAGAGTTAAATCATCAGACTCCCCAAATCCAGGCATGTCCGGTATTAATACTTTATATTTCTTTGAAAACGGTATTGCTTGTTTTATCCAATGCCCCCAACTTCCGTATCCACCATGTAAAAAAATTAAAGGTGTACCTTCACCCCACGATCTCCAACAAACTTTTGAATCCTGTGAATTAATAAATAATTTTTTTGAATGTTGTTCTATTGCAGAGAGATATTCTAAATGTTTGTCAAAATTAAATTTATACTCAATCATTGTTTTCCTATAGGCCATAACTTAACAACTGATAATTTTTTTTTCGTTTATTAACAAGTATTTTTTTGATATTATATTTATGTTTATTAAATAAGTTTAAATTATTAAATAAGCTTCAGCTATACTCATATAATTGGCTATGGAGAAATTATTATGCCCCATTCACCCGCTTCTAAAGCCCTGTCTCACATTAGAGTAATTGATCTTACTAGAGTTAGATCTGGTCCTACTGCTGTAAGACAGCTGGCTGACTGGGGTGCAGACGTAATTAAAGTAGAGGCTCCAGAAAGTGTTGAGGCTGATGGAGCTCTTGGGGCATCAAGGCATACTTCTGATTTTCAAAACTTACACCGCAATAAAAGAAGCATTACTCTAAATTTAAAAAAACCTGAAGCCATAGAAATTTTAATGAAGCTTGTAGAAACTTCTGATGTAATGGTAGAAAATTTTAGACCTGATGTTAAAGACAGACTTGGTTTGGATTATGAAACTTTAAAAAAAAGGAACTCAAAAATAATCCTGGCTAGTATCTCAGGTTTTGGGCAGGACGGGCCATATGCCAAAAGACCTGGTTTTGATCAAATAGCTCAAGGTATGGGGGGGTTAATGAGTATTACAGGCGCTCCTGGTGAAGGTCCCATGAGAGTTGGAATTCCAGTTGCAGATCTTACTGCTGGTCTATTTTGTGCTATGGGTATTCAAACAGCGTTAATAGAAAGAGAAAAATCTGGTCTTGGACAGTGGGTTAATACATCCCTACTACAGGCTCAAATTTTCATGTTGGATTTTCAAGCTGCGAGATGGTTAAGTGAAAAGAATGTAGCAGGGCAGGCTGGTAATAATCACCCAACAAGTGTACCTACTGGTGTCTTTAAAACAACTGACGGATCAATAAATTTAGCTGTAGCTGGAGAAACAATTTGGAAACGATTTGTTGAGGCTATAGACAAAAAAGAATGGCTTGATAAAGACGAATTTAAAGGAGCTAAGGAGCGACTAGAAAATAGAGACTATTTAAATGATCTGATTGAAGAAGTTACTGTTCAAAAAAGTTCAAATGAATGGGTTGAAAAATTAGAAAAAGTTGGAGTTCCTTGTGGTCCAATCAATTCAATTGATAAAGTTTTTGATGATCCTCAGGTTAAACATCTTGGCATAGCACAGTCTATTGAGACAATTCCATTTGGTAAAACAGAACTTGTTGGACAGCCATTTAATCTATCCCGTTCCCCAAGTTCTTTGAAACAAAGGCCTCCAGAGAAGGGAGAGCATAATAAAGAAGTTTTGTCAGATTTAGGTTTTACTGACAATGAACTTAATGATTTTCAATCAAAAAACATAATTTAAATATAGGGTTTATAATGATTACAGAAAAAATGATATCTCGAGTTGAAGATGGCATTGGGTATATTACTTTTAACAATCCAGAAAAACATAATGCAGTATCAATAGAAATGTGGGACGCATTGGAAAATATTCTTGATGATTTTAGAGAAAATCAAAACATAAGGGTCATTGTTTTAAATGGAGCAGGTGGTAAATCATTTGTTTCAGGAGCAGATATTTCTAAATTTGATAAAGAACGAAGCTCTAAAGATGCTGTTTTGAGTTATAATAAAAGGACACAAAAAGTTTATGAAAACCTTGAGACGTTTCCAAAGCCAACCATAGCTATGATCAATGGCTATTGTATAGGTGGTGGTCTAAACGTAGCAGTTTGTTGTGATATAAGGATTTGTTCAGAAAAATCAAAGTTTGCAATGCCGGCTGCAAAATTATCTCTTGGATACCCTTTTTCATCAATAAAAAGACTATTTGATGTAATGGGGCCTGGAATGGCTAAGCATTTCATGTTTACAGCTGAAAAAATTTCAGCAGATGAAGCCCTATCTTGTGGGTTAGTCCAAAAGCTAGTTAAAGAAGAAGATTTAGAACTGTTTGTAAATAATTATGCTTCCACGATTTCTAAAAATGCTCCATTGACAATAAAAGCTATGAAACAGATAGGAATAGAAATTTCAAAAAATTCTGATGACCGAGACCTGTTGTTATGTGAACAACTTGCATCTGCGTGCTTTGATAGTGAAGATTATAAAGAAGGTAGAAAGGCTTTCATGGAAAAAAGAGCGGCAAACTTTAAAGGTATTTAAATCAATATTAAGTCTTTATCACACAGGGTTATAATACTTTATAGCATTTTGATAAAATAAATGATTGATATGATTGCTACTCATTTTAGATGTAATGCTTTTAAATCCATCAAATATTTGATCAAAGCTAGCTAAAACACTATCCACAGGGAAATTTGATGCGAACATGCATCTTTCAAAACCAAATATTTTAATTGTATCTAAAATAATTTCTTTATTAAGATCAACAGTCCATTTTTTATTAGGAACGCAGATACCAGATATTTTTACGGCTGTGTTCGGTTCCTTTGCAAATTCTTCTAGATGAGTTTTCCAATCATCCAAACCTTTTTTTGATCTGTCAGCAGGAAGCCCTGTGTGGTTTAAAATAATAGGTGTGTCTGGGAAATCTCGTGCTAACTTAGAAGCATCTTTTAAGTGCCACCAAGGTGTTTGCAGGTCAAAACTAAGTTTGTATTTTTTTAGCAAAGAATACCCTTGTCTAAAAATTGGATCATTTAAAGTTCCTTTTGGATTAAGAAGTTGAACTTTTGGAGAAGGCGATGATTTTGGCTTATGCCTTATACTTCTTATTAAAGGAAATTGTTTATGCGCCTTTAAAACTTCCTCAATATCGTCTCTATCAAACCAGGCCTGCCCAACTAAGGCATTTGGAAATCCAGAGGCATCAAATAATTGTTGAAGCCATTTAGTCTCGCCCACAGGGTCACTAGTGTCCCATTCGGTTTCCATATGAATTGTTTTAACAATATTATGTTTTTTACTAACTTCTTTATAATCCGAAATTAAAAAGTTTTTACAGATGGAGCCATAGTCTCCATATCTAAACGGTATTTGATTTTTTGGGTCTAACCATGGGTTTTTTTTTAAACTTAAATCCCAAAAATGGTGATGAGCATCAATTATGGGTATGTCTTTCATGTTTTTCCTCTTTAAATGGTTTTACTTTTGTCTAATAACTTTACAATAGAAGTGCCATCTAGGTTTTCTTTTGATTTTCCTGTAAGGATTGTAAATAATTGTCTTGTTAGGCTAGTTATTGGTATGGGTATATTTTTTTGATTTGCAAGTTCAGACACCATGGAAAGATCCTTTAAAATTTGTGAGGCATAACCCTGAGGTTTAAAGTCTTTTTTTATCATTCTTGGAAATAAATGTGTTAGTAAATTTGACCCCGCATGGCCATCACTTAAAGCATTAGGAATTTTATGAGCATCAATTCCCCAAGCCTCTGCAAATGTTAACGCTTCGGCCAAAATAGCATAATTGTTCAATACTAATATTTGATTTATCATCTTTACTATTTGACCTGATCCAACAGAACCAAAATGTGTAAAATTTGATGAAATATCGTTTAAAATTGGTGAAATGATCTCTAAATCTTTTTGTTCTCCTCCAACCATTATTGCCAATGATCCATCTAAAGCTTTTTCAGGTCCTCCTGATACCGGAGCATCCACCCATGATGATCCTTTTTCTGCAGAAATTCGTTTAGAAAGATTTATAGTTTCATCAGCTAATGTTGTAGATAAATCTATGATAATTGTATTTTTAGAGGCGTTTTGAACTATTCCATTCTTCCCAAAGATTACATCACTGACATTCTCAGTTTTATCGACACAGATAAATATAAAATCACAAGTTTGAGATATTTCAGCTGGATTTATACATATCGATACTTTATTCTCATCTTGAAAAAGTTCTAATCTTTTTTCATTTTTATCATAAGCGTTAATTGAGTAATTTACTTCTAACAATCTCTTTACAAGAGAAAAGCCCATTAACCCTATTCCAATGAAACCTATTGGTTTTTTATAATTTTTCATAAACGTCCTATCAAAATTAAAAATATAAAACTTCACTTTAATGTTATATTATTAAAAATCATTTATTTCTAAGCAAATAAAAATTCTATTGATTAACTTAATATTTTTCTAAACCTAAAATTCAATCTTATCAGAGGCTCTAGCTAACTATGATCAATAACGTTAAGAAGGGTATTATCATAATTGTTCTTTCCACGCTTCTCTTTGCTATAATGGATGGTGTATCAAGATATTTAGCTGATACTTACAATGTTTTTGTGATAAATATGATCAGAAGTTGGGTTTTAGCTTTATTAGTAATTTCCATAAGTTTAAGAAAAAAAAATGGTATAAAAAAGGTAATATCTAGCAAACAACCTGTCATTCAATTTATCAGAGGAATATTACTTATATCAGCAATATTAATCGGAGTTTATTCATTTACAAAGCTTGGTTTAGTACAAACTCATTCAATATTATCCTTTTTCCCCTTAATAGTTGTTGCTTTGTCAGGTCCAATTTTAAATGAAAAAATAGGTATTCAAAGATGGTTAGCGGTTTTATTTGGTTTTTTAGGGATTTTTATTATTTTGGATCTAAAAAACTTTGTTGTTAGTTTTGACGCTCTATTACCTATTCTTGGTGCATTTGTTTTAGGTTTTTATAGTGTTTTGACAAGAAAGGTATCAAAACATGATTCATCTGAGACAAGTTTCTTTTGGGTGGCTATGGTTGGTTGTTTTGTAATGTCTATTGTTGGACCTTTTTATTGGGAACCTATTTTTTTTAAGGATTGGGGTTGGATGGCTTTATTATGTGCGTTGAGTACGGCTGGTCACTTCTTGTTGATAAAAGCTTATGAAAGTGCAGAGGCAAGTGTTTTGCAACCCTTCACATACTTTCAGTTATTTTTTGCTTCAATTATAGGGGTAATTATTTTTAACGACAAAATAACATTATCAATATTGGTTGGTGGCAGTATAGTGGTAGGAAGTGGAGCATTTGCAGCATGGAGAAGTCACGTAAAGAACTTAAAAAAATAAATTTAAAGACATGAATACTATTACAATCAACGAAGTTTTTAGGAGGTTTTATGGTGGAAACTATTTTAATAACAGGAGCTAATAGAGGCATTGGCTTAGCTTTAACAAAATTATCTCTAATCAAAAACCTCAATATTGAAGCTTGTTTTAGAGATGACAAAAAATCGGAAGAGTTACAGGAATTGTCTTTAGAGCACCCTAACTTAAATATTCATAAAATGGATGTTACTAACTCTGAAAGCATTAAGAAAATATCCCAAAATATTAATTTTAAGGTTGATATTTTGGTTTGTAATGCAGGAGTTAATAACGGGAAAGGTGATATTTTCAGTAAAGAGCACAATGAAAAGGCTATTATGGATGTAATGATGGCGAATGTTGCGGGACCATTTTTGACAATCAAAAATTTTTATAAAAATTTGAATGTAAACCATGGAGCAAAAATTGCTATTATATCATCTCTTATGGGAAGTCAGCAACACTCATCCTCAAATGCACCCATATACAGAGCTTCAAAAGCAGCAGCTAACAATTTAATGCGGACAATATCAAATCAATTTATTAATGATAATGTAATAGTAGCCTCTTATCACCCTGGTTGGGTTAGGACCGATATGGGAGGAAGCCATGCGGATATATCTCCAGAAGAAAGTGCTGAAGGGTTAATGAAACAATTTTTAAATTTAAAATCAAATGATACAGGAAAATTTTTTAATTATGATGGAAGTGTTTTGCCATTATAGCCTGATATTGATTAATTAAAAATTTTCTAATACTGAGATTTAAACTATGAACGCATTTAAATTTTATAAAATAACTTCCAATGATGAAATCAACATTTCATTTAAAATCAGAAAAAAGGTATTTTGTGAAGAACAAAATATATCAGAGTACATAGAATTTGATAATTTAGATCATTTATGCAACCATTTTATGATTTTTAAAGAAAGCGAAGCTATAGCAACTGCAAGGGTTCGTAAAAAAGAAAATCATATATTTAAAATTGAACGGGTTGCTGTTCTTGTAGAGCACAGAAACATTAAAGTAGGTAGTTTATTGATTAATGAAATTATTAAATATTATAATGAAACAGAAAATAAGAGTTCAATAATTTTACACAGTCAGGTAGCTGTTGAAAAATTTTATAAAAGTCTAAATTTTGTTTCCTATGGAGAAAACTTTTTAGAAGATGGTATTTTGCATATAGCAATGAGGCATATCAACTAATTATTAATGTGACTTTGTTATGAAAAATAAAATTCGTTTGGCAATAGTTGGAACTGGGTATTTTAGTCAATTTCACTATGACGCTTGGGAAAGGCTAAATGTTGAAGTTGTTGCAATATGTTCATTAAATAAGAATGAGGCTTTAGCAAGATCAAAACAATTTAAAAACTGCAGGGTTTTCATAGATTTTAAAACTATGATAAATAAAACTGATGCAAACCTCGTCGATATTATAGTTCCTCCTAAAAACCATTTAAATTTTATCAAAATTGCCGCTGAGTCAAATGTTAACATTGTTTGTCAGAAACCGTTTACGAACAATCTTAAAGAAGCAAAAAAAGCTGTCAAAATTGCAGAAAAATACGGAGTGACAATCGCAGTTCATGAAAATTTTAGATATCAGCCGTGGTATATTAAAATTGATGAAATATTAAAGTCTTCATTATTGGGTGATTTATTTCAAGTGAGTTTCCGTATGCGACCAGGAGATGGGCAAGGCAAAGACGCATATTTAAATAGGCAACCTTATTTTCAAGAAATGGAACGATTTATGATTCACGAGACAGCTATTCACATAATAGATGTGTTTAGATTCTTATTTGGTAATATTAATTGTGTTTTTGCTAAACTATCTAAACTTAATAATCATATTAGAGGAGAGGATGCAGGAATAGTGTTTTTTGAGTTTGAAAATGGGATGAGGGGTTTATTTGATGGAAATAGATTATCAGACCATGTTGCATTTGATAGACGTTTAACAATTGGAGAAATGTTAATTGAAGGATCAAATGGAACATTAAGATTAAACGGAGATGGAGAAATTTTTTACAGGAAATTTAGTGAAAATAAAGAAAAAAAAATTATATACAAATGGAAGAATAAAGGCTTTGCAGGAGATAGTGTCTTTTATTATCAAAAACATTTATTGGATTATTTTGTTCATGATAAAGAGCTTAATAATGACGCAAAAGATTATATAGAAAATCTAAAAATTGAGGATTCAATATATAAGTCTGACTCCTGTACAAGAGTGATAAAAATAAAATGAAATTTTGTTATGGTGCCGGCTGGGGGACTCGAACTCCCGACCTGATGATTACAAATCAACTGCTCTACCAACTGAGCTAAGCCGGCACTGATAAAATCAATAATCGATATTTATTTTGGAAACAAGAACTTATTTAATTTTTATAATATTTTTTTGCAATTGTAGCATTGTTATACAAGCCGCATTTGATACATTAAGTGATTCACTTTCCTCATTTATAGGTATTGTGATTAATGCATCAACCTTTTCTCTTGTTAATCTTCTTAGCCCTTTTCCTTCAGATCCAAGGATAACAGCTATGTTGCCGGTTTCTTTTTCTAAGTCAAAAATGTTACCTGACCCCCCATGCGCTAATCCATAAACTGTAAAATTTGATTGTTGTAACTTCTTTATTTCTCTAGCCATATTCGACAATTGAATTATTTCTAGTCTTTCAATGGCGCCAGAAGAGGCTTTTGACATTGCGGCTGTTTCTGAAGGGCTATTAGTTTGGGACAACGCTAGTCCATCCATTTTAAAAGCATGAGCGGATCTAATTATAGCTCCTACATTCTGAGGATCTGTTACTTGGTCTAAAATAATAATCCTTATCGGGTAACTTGTTTGATGTTGTTTGCTAATTAAAAACTCATCTAATGAAGTTCTTTGAAGTGGTTCAGCAATTAAAATTATATTCTGATGTGGCTTTAAATTGTTTAATTCATCTAATTCTTCTTTTTCTTTAATTTTAATTTCGATTGAAAGTCCCAAATCTTCAACTGTTCTCTTCCACGTGATGCACTGATCTTGTGTTGTAACCAAGTAAAATAGTTTTCTCTTTCTATTACCTAGTGCTGATAATGTTGAATGTTTTCCAGATATAATTACTTGATTAGTCTGAAGTTTAAAATTTTTAGAAAAATTATTTATATTTTTGGGGGCAAATCCTAATTTCTTTGACGTTTTTGTTCCTTTGTTGCTTTTTAATTTTTTATGTTTGTTGTTCATTATTAAATCTTGTTTACAAGCTACTTTAATTTTTTTTTTGTTGACATTTAAATAAACCTTTTCTATTCCGCAAGGCTTGTGTATACAACATAGCACATGAATTATATTAAGTAAGGTGAATTAATATTTAAGAAACAATAATTATAAATTTTCGGTGGGGTGGCCGAGTGGTTAAAGGCAGCAGACTGTAAATCTGCCCGCGTAGCGTACGTAGGTTCGAATCCTACCCCCACCACCATTAATCTAAATTCTAGCTTAAGTAATAATAAAAAGTAATAGAAAGGTTCTAAAAGATGTCTAAAGAAAAATTTGATCGTAGTAAACCGCACTGCAACATTGGAACAATAGGCCATGTTGATCACGGTAAAACAACATTAACCGCTGCAATTACAAAAGTTATGGCAGATGCTGGTCGTGCTGATTTTTCTGCTTACGACCAAATTGATAAGGCTCCTGAAGAAAGAGAAAGAGGTATAACTATCTCTACAGCTCACGTTGAGTATTCAACTGAAAACCGTCATTATGCTCACGTTGATTGTCCAGGTCATGCTGACTATGTAAAAAACATGATTACTGGGGCGGCTCAAATGGATGGTGCTATTTTAGTTGTTAATGCTGCTGACGGTCCTATGCCTCAAACTAAAGAACATATATTATTAGCTCGTCAGGTTGGTGTTCCTTCATTAGTTGTTTACATGAACAAAGTTGATCAAGTTGATGATGAAGAGCTTTTAGAGTTAGTAGAATTAGAAATTCGTGAGCTTTTAAGCAGCTACGATTTTCCAGGTGACGATATCCCTATTATAAAAGGTAGTGCATTAGCTGCACTAGAGAATCGTGACGAAGCTATAGGCATCAATTCTATAAATGAGCTGATGGCAGCGGTTGATTCTTATATTCCTCAGCCAGCTCGTGATAAAGATAAGCCTTTTTTAATGCCTATTGAAGATGTTTTTTCAATTTCAGGAAGAGGTACTGTTGTTACAGGACGTGTTGAAAGAGGAATAGTAAAGGTTGGAGAAGAAATTGAGATTGTTGGGATCAAAGAAACAACCAAGACAACTTGTACTGGTGTTGAAATGTTTCGTAAGTTATTAGATTCTGGTGAAGCTGGAGATAACGTTGGGGTTCTTCTCAGAGGTACAAAAAGAGAAGATGTTGAGCGTGGTCAGGTTTTATCTGCGCCTGGTTCAATTAAGCCTTACTCAAAATTCAAAGGCGAGGCATATATATTAAACAAAGATGAAGGTGGAAGACATACACCATTTTTTAGTAATTACCGTCCTCAATTTTACTTTAGAACTACAGATGTAACTGGAGCTGTTGAGCTTCCATCAGGCACTGAAATGGTGATGCCGGGTGATAATATAGCAATAACTGTAGAATTAATTGCACCAATAGCAATGGATGAAGGTTTAAGGTTTGCTATAAGAGAAGGTGGAAGAACGGTTGGTGCTGGAGTGGTTTCAAGTATTCAGTCTTAAATAGTAGGTAATTAATAGTTAAAGTAATGAGAAAAGTTTGATTTAATTAGGAGTGTAGCTCAATTGGTAGAGCACCGGTCTCCAAAACCGGGGGCTGGGGGTTCGAGTCCCTCCACTCCTGCCATTAAAAAATTAAATTAAAAACAAGTTATCACTTTGACAAATTACAAAAAAAAAAGTAATAGATCATTTTATTCTTGCAAGAAAGGCTACTTATGGCTAAAACAAACCCCGCACAATTTGTTAGGCAGGTAAGACAAGAAATTAATAGAATAACATGGGCAACTAAGCGAGAAACTATGATTGCTTCGATGTCTGTTTTTGTTATGGCTTTAATTGCATCATTATTTTTTTTTCTGGTTGATCTTTTGCTATCAAATATTGTTCAAGCGTTATTAAGTTTTGGTGGCTAATTATATAGTTTTTTTTTGTTTAATTAAAAGTCTTGATTGTGGACGGTTATAATGTCTAAGAAATGGTACGTGGTTCATGTTTTTTCAGGTTCTGAAAAAAAGGTATGCCAGAATATCGAAGAACAGGTCGTTTCTAAAAATTTGGAAGGTATAATCGAACAAGTTTTAGTGCCAACTGAGGAAGTCATTGAGATTAGACGTGGGTCAAAAGTGCAAACTGAAAAGAAGTTCTTTCCTGGTTACATATTAATAAAAATGGAAATTACAGACGAGAGCTGGCACTTAATCAAAGCTCAACCTAAAGTAACGGGTTTCCTTGGAGCAAAAGGGAGACCAACCGCTATTAGTGAAGTTGAAGCTAAAAGATTGATTAGTCAAATTAGTGAAGGAGTAGATAGGCCTAGATCTAGCATAATATATGAAATAGGTGAAGAAGTTAGAGTTTCAGAGGGTCCTTTTCAAAGTTTCAACGGGTTGGTTGAGGAAATTGATGAAGATAAGTCCAGGTTGAAAGTTGCTGTGTCTATTTTTGGAAGGTCAACTCCAGTTGATCTTGAATATACACAGGTAGAGAAAATTTAGGTAAAAATTTATTAGCAACTATTACATTTGTTGCGGAGGTTAAAATGGCAAAAAAAATAGACGGTTATATTAAACTAAACATTCCAGCAGGCGCTGCTAACCCATCACCGCCAGTTGGTCCAGCTCTTGGCCAAAGAGGTGTTAATATAATGGAATTTTGTAAAGCATTTAATGCATCAACTGATTCTTTAGAAAAAAATATGCCTATTCCAGTTGTTATCACTGTTTTCTCCGATAAGAGCTTTAGTTTTGTTACCAAAACCCCACCTGTGTCCTTTTATCTCAAGAAAGCTGCAGGTAAAGAAAAAGGATCCAGTGAGCCAGGTAGAACAGTAGGTGGTTCAGTTAAAATCAATCAAATAAAAGAAATAGCAGAAAATAAAATGAAAGATTTAAATGCCGCTGATATTGATGGTGCAATAGAAATGGTTAAAGGCTCAGCCAGGTCAATGGGTTTAGAGGTTGTGGAGTAGGTCATGAAAAAAAGTAAAAGCTTAACAGATATGTATAAAGTTATAGATAATAAATCTTTCAATGTTGGTGAAGCAGTTGAAATTTTTGTTAATGCTAAAAAAAAGAAATTTGATGAAACAATAGAAGTTTCAATGAATTTAGGCATTGATCCTAGACATGCTGATCAAATGGTTAGAGGCGTTGTTTCTCTACCTCACGGTAATGGAAAAGAAATGAAAGTTGCAGTTTTTGCTAAAGATCAGAAAGCTGAGGAAGCTAAAAATGCTGGGGCGGATGTTGTTGGCGCTGAAGAGCTTGCTGAAGAAATGCAAAAAGGTAATTTAAATTATGATAGAATCATAGCAACTCCTGATATGATGGGAGTTGTGGGAAGAATTGGAAAGATATTAGGCCCCAAGGGCCTTATGCCTAATCCAAAGCTTGGAACAGTAACTGCAGACGTAAAGTTGGCTGTTGAAGCAGCAAAATCTGGACAAGTTCAATATCGTGCTGAAAAAAATGGATTAGTTCAAGCTGGTGTTGGTAAAGTTAGTTTTGGATCCGAAAAAATAACCGAAAATATTAATTCGTTCATAGACGCTGTGCAAAAGGCAAGGCCCTCTGGTGCAAAAGGAACTTTTATTAAAAAAATTTCAATCAGCTCAACTATGGGAGCTGGTATTAATATAAATATGTAGTTATTAACTACATATTTATTATGAGAATGATCGTTTTTCATTCTTGATTAGTCCTTAAAAAGGACTAAACCTGTCCAAGACTGTAGGTGAATGTAAGAGTTCTTAATATCCTGCATAGACAAGGAAAGCAGAATTTCTGCTGTTACTTATAGGGCAGGCCGTGGGTAATTTTATTACCTTAAATGCAACAAGTGTTATGATAATGAATTATCATAATAAAAAATTGGAGGCTTCTCGGTGAACAGAAATGAAAAAACCGACTTGGTCAATAATTTGCATGATACATTCGACAATGCGGCTTCAGTCGTTATTGTTCACTGTATTGGCCTTACAGTTGAGGAGAGTACAAATCTCCGAACTAAAATGCGAAACCAAAACTGTAATTTTAAAGTTACTAAAAATAGAATTGCACGTATCGCGTTAAAGGACACAAAGTACCAACACATGGACTCAATGTTTAAAGGACCAACAGCTATTGGTTCTTCTAATGACCCTGTGATGGCTGCAAAAATATTGGTCGATTATGCTAAAGAAAATGAAAAGCTAGTTATAATTGGAGGTGGTTTAGAAGATAAAGCACTTTCTAAAATAGATGTAGAAGCATTAGCTAAACTTCCAAGTCTAAATGACCTGAGAGGAAAGTTAGTTGGCCTTCTTCAAGCGCCTGCTTCAAAGATACTAAGATTATCTGTGGAGCCAGCGTCTCAAGTTTTAAGAACTATTTCACAAAAATCAAAACAATAACAAATTAACATTTTGGAGATTAAAATGGCAGATATAGAAAAAATTGCAAATGACTTAAGTTCACTTACTGTTTTAGAGGCAGCTGATTTAGCTAAGCTTCTTGAAGAAAAATGGGGTGTTTCTGCATCAGCACCTGTTGCTGTAGCGGCCGCTGGTGGGGGTGATGCTGCACCTGCAGCTGAAGCAAAGACTGAATTTAATGTTATGTTATCATCAGTTGGTGAGAAGAAAATAAATGTTATTAAAGAAGTTAGAGCTGTAACAGGATTAGGTTTGAAAGAGGCAAAAGACTTAGTAGAAGCTGCTCCTTCAATGGTAAAAGAAGGAGTACCTGAAGCAGAAGCAAATGAAATCAAAGCTAAACTTGAAGAAGCAGGTGCTACTGCCGAAATCAAATAATTGATTTAAATAATAAATAAACAAGCTTATATAATTAAGCTTGTTTATTAAGTTTTATTTTGTCCAAATTGTTACAACTAAATGTTTTTTTTAATTTAAAGGATAATAAATGTCAGTTCAATCAAGTTCATTATTAAATAGAAGAAGAGTTAGAAGAACCTTTGGGAAAATTAAAGAAGTTGCCCAAATGCCAAATTTGATTGAAGTCCAAAGAAATTCTTATGAACAATTTTTACAAATGTATGTTCCACCTTTTGATAGAATTGATGTTGGGTTACAAGCCGTTTTTAATTCTGTTTTCCCAATTAAAGATTTTACTGGTAGATCTATGTTGGAGTTTGTTTCTTACACATTGGAAGAGCCAAAATATGATGTTGAGGAATGCCACCAACGTGGCTTGACGTTTTCCTCACCCCTAAGGTTGACCTTAAGATTAATTGTTTGGGATATAGAAGCTGATACTGGTACTAGATCTGTTAGAGATATGAAAGAGCAAGATGTTTATATGGGAGATATGCCCTTAATGACTCCTAATGGAACATTCGTGGTTAATGGTACGGAAAGAGTTATAGTATCTCAAATGCACAGATCACCAGGTGTGTTCTTTGATCATGATAAGGGCAAAAGCCATGCTTCAGGTAAATACTTATTTGCCGCTCGAGTTATTCCTTACAGAGGATCATGGTTGGATTTTGAATTCGATCCGAAAGATATTCTCAACGTTAGGATAGATAGAAGAAGAAAGCTACCGTGTACGACATTGTTGATGGCTCTGTTAGACGAAAATTCGGAAAAGTATTTAAAAGAATGTAAAGAAAAAGAGCAAGAACCCGATAGAACAAAATTAATTGGAATGACAAGAGAGGATATTTTAAATTTTTTCTATGAAAACCAAATTTATAAATTCAAATCTAATAATTGGACAACTGATTTTATTGAAAACCAGTATAAGGGTGTAAGACTAGACTTTAACTTGATTGACTCTAAAACAGGAAAAGTTGTTGCTAATTCTGGTGATAAAATGACACCTAGAAATGTTAAGATTTTAACTGATAATGGTTTAAAAACTATTAAAGTAGATGAGCAACAGCTTGTTGGTAAATATATAGCTGACGATATAATTAATATAGAAACAGGCGAAGTATACGCAGAAGCTGGCGATGAAGTTACGGAAGATTTAATAAATCTTTTTAAAACAAACAATCTGGATGAATTAAAATTACTACTTATTGATAATTCCTCAGTTGGTCCTTGGATAAGAAACACATTAGTTTTAGATAAAAATGCATCTAGAGAAGAGTCCCTTGTTGATATTTATAGGGTAATGCGTCCAGGTGAGCCTCCTGCGCATGAAACTGCTGAAGCTTTATTTAATGGTTTATTTTTTGATCAAGATAAATATGACCTGTCTGCCGTTGGCAGAGTTAAAATGTCTGCCCGATTAGATCTTGAATTAGATGACAGTTTGAGAGTACTAAGAAAAGTTGATATATTGGCAATTCTTAAAGAATTAATTTCTTTAAAAGATGGTCATGGAGAAATTGACGATATTGATCACTTAGGTAATAGAAGAGTTAGATCAGTTGGTGAATTGTTAGAGAATCAATATCGTGTTGGTCTTTCTAGGATGGAAAGAGCAATAAGAGAAAGAATGAGTTCTGCTAATGAAATAGAAAACTTAATGCCTCAAGATCTAATAAACGCTAAGCCAGCGGCGGCTTCAATAAGGGAGTTTTTTGGTTCAAGTCAATTATCTCAATTTATGGATCAAACAAACCCACTTTCTGAAATTACTCATAAACGAAGAGTTTCTGCTTTAGGTCCAGGTGGGCTGACAAGAGAACGAGCAGGTTTTGAAGTTAGGGATGTTCATCCAACTCATTATGGAAGAATTTGCCCAATTGAAACTCCGGAAGGACCTAATATTGGTCTAATAAACTCCTTAGCAACGTTTGCTCAAATAAATCAATATGGTTTTATTGAAACTCCTTACAGGAAGGTTGAGGAAGGAAAGGTTACAAAAGAAGTCGTCTACGTCTCAGCTATTGAGGAAGGCAAGTTTACGATAGCTCAGGCTAATGCTGAATTAGACAATAATGATCAATTTACAGGTGAACTGCTTCCAGTTCGAAAAAGTGGTGATATAGGACTTGCTAATCCAAAAGATATTAATCTAATGGATGTGTCTCCTAAACAATTAGTTTCGGTAGCATCTGCGTTGATTCCATTTTTAGAAAATGACGATGCTAACAGAGCTTTAATGGGTTCAAATATGATGAGACAGGCTGTACCATTGGTCAAGTCAGAAAGTCCTCTGGTTGGGACTGGTATTGAAGCAACTGTTGCGCAAGATTCAGGGGTAACATTAGTTGCAAGAAGATCTGGTATTGTTGATCAGGTAGATGCAACTAGGATTGTTATAAGAGCAAATTCTTCTGATGAAATAGATATAAGTCCAGTTGACATATACTCATTATTGAAATTTCAAAGGAGTAACCAAAATACTTGTATTAATCAAAGACCTCTAGTTCAGGTTGGAGATATAATAAACAATGGTGATATTATTGCTGATGGGCCGGCTACTGAAGATGGTGAATTAGCGCTAGGAAGAAATGTGTTAGTGGCCTTTATGCCATGGAATGGATATAATTTTGAAGACTCAATTTTAATTTCAGAAAGAATAGTTAAAGATGATGTGTTTTCTTCAATTCATATTGAAGAATTTGAGGTTATGGCTAGAGATACTAAATTAGGTCAAGAAGAAATCACACGTGACATACCAAATATTGGTGAAGAAGCGTTAAGAAATTTAGATGAAGCAGGCATGGTTTATATAGGAGCTGAAGTTAAACCTGGAGATATCATGGTTGGAAAAGTCACTCCAAAAGGTGAAAGTCCAATGACACCTGAAGAAAAGTTGCTCAGGGCTATTTTTGGAGAGAAGGCCTCAGATGTAAGAGATAGCTCCTTAAAAGCACCTCCTGGAGTTTCAGGAACTGTTGTTGACGTAAGAATTTTTTCTAGAAGAGGTATTGATAAAGATGAAAGAGCTAGAGCTATAGAAAGGGCTGAAATTGATAGATTTGCCAAGGATAGAGATGATGAAAAAATAATTCTTGAAAGAGCTTATTATGGTCGACTAAAGGAATATTTACTAGGACAAAAAGTTTCTTCAGCAGACATAAAATCTATTACAAACGGTGATGTTATAACGGATGAGATGATAAATAAAATTTCTAGAGTAGAGCTTAGATCGATTTCTATTAACGATGATACAATTCAAAAAAATATAGAAAAATTATCAGCTCATTTCGACGGTGTTATTAAAACTTTAGAAAATAGATTTAATGATAAGGTTGACAAGTTACAAAGAGGAGATGAGCTTTTACCTGGTGTTATGAAAATGGTTAAAGTTTTTGTTGCAGTTAAAAGAAAATTACAATCTGGTGATAAAATGGCCGGTAGACACGGTAACAAAGGTGTTATTTCTAGAATTATTCCAGCAGAAGATATGCCATATCTAGACGATGGTACTCCTGTGGATGTAGTGCTTAATCCTCTTGGTGTTCCTTCACGTATGAATGTTGGTCAAATACTAGAAACTCATTTAGGGTGGGCAGCATCTGGGCTAGGTAGTAAGATTAGTAAAATGGTTTATTCAGATGATAATAATACACAAGTTAAAAAATTCTTATCTGAGATCTATGGTGATAAACAGTTTAACTCAGATTTATCTAATTTGACAGATAAACAAATTATTCAACAGGCTCAAAACCTTAAAAGAGGTGTTCCAATGGCAACACCGGTATTTGATGGCGCTAGTGAAAAAAATGTGAGAGATATGCTTAAATTGGCTGACTTAGACGAAACGGGTCAAGTATGGCTCACAGATGGAAGAACTGGAGAAGTTTTTGATAGAAAAGTAACTGTTGGGTATATTTATATGCTTAAGTTGCACCATTTGGTTGATGATAAAATTCATGCTAGATCAATTGGACCTTATTCATTAGTAACGCAACAGCCTTTAGGTGGAAAAGCTCAGTTTGGTGGACAACGTTTTGGTGAAATGGAGGTTTGGGCCCTTGAAGCATACGGTGCTGCTTATACACTTCAAGAAATGTTAACTGTTAAATCCGACGATGTTTCAGGAAGAACAAAAGTTTATGAATCAATAATAAGAGGGGATGATGATTTTGAAGCAGGTATACCTGAATCTTTCAATGTTTTACTTAAAGAGTTAAAATCGTTAGGCCTAAATGTAAATATGGATGTGGTCGAATAATTAAAGTTTAATACGAAAAAAGATAGGAAACAAATATGAATGAACTTATGAATACCTTTGGCCAAACAGGGGTAACTAAAGGTTTTGATCAAATAAGTATATCTATTGCTTCTCCAGAAGCAATTAAGAGCTGGTCATTTGGAGAAATAAAGAAGCCAGAAACAATAAATTACAGAACATTTAAACCAGAGCGCGATGGATTGTTCTGCGCTAAAATTTTTGGACCTGTTAGAGATTATGAGTGTCTTTGTGGCAAGTACAAGCGTATGAAATATAGAGGAATTATCTGTGAAAAATGTGGCGTAGAGGTAACTCTTTCTAAAGTTAGAAGGGAGAGAATGGGGCATATTGATTTGGCTTCCCCAGTAGCGCATATATGGTTCTTAAAATCATTGCCGTCTAGAATAGGGTTGCTTACAGATATGACCCTCAAAGATCTAGAAAGAGTGCTTTATTTTGAGTATTTCATAGTGACAGAGCCTGGGTTAACATCTCTACAAAAGGGACAGTTGCTTAACGAAGAAGATTATGAGAATGCTCTTGATGAATTTGGAGACGAAAGTTTTGAGGTCTCTATTGGTGCAGAAGCTATTAAAAAAATATTAGTTGAAATGGATCTAGATGAAGAACTGATTAAAATTCGAGATGATTTGATTAAAACAGGTTCTGAGATTAAACGAAAAAAGTTAGTTAAACGATTGAAATTAGTAGAATCATTTATTGATTCTGGTTCTAAGCCAGAATGGATGATACTTGAAGTTGTTCCAGTAATACCGCCTGAATTACGTCCTTTAGTACCATTAGACGGAGGAAGGTTTGCAACTTCAGACTTAAATGATCTTTACAGAAGGGTTATAAATAGAAACAATCGTCTAAAAAGACTCATAGAATTAAGAGCGCCAGATATAATTATTCGCAATGAAAAAAGAATGTTGCAAGAATCTGTAGACGCTTTATTTGATAATGGTAGACGGGGTCGGGTTATTACAGGTGTTAATAAAAGGCCACTAAAATCTTTATCAGATATGTTGAAAGGTAAGCAAGGCAGGTTCAGACAAAATTTATTAGGTAAGAGAGTTGATTATTCAGGGAGATCAGTAATAGTTGTTGGTCCTGAATTAAAGCTGCATCAGTGTGGTCTTCCAAAAAAAATGGCCTTAGAGCTTTTTAAACCTTTTATATACTCAAGATTAGAGCTTTATGGATTAGCCAGTACTGTCAAAGCGGCTAAAAGAATGGTTGAAAAGGAGAGGCCTGAGGTATGGGATATTCTTGAAGAGGTAATTAGAGAGCATCCAGTAATGCTTAATAGAGCTCCAACTCTTCATAGATTAGGTATACAAGCTTTTGAGCCTGTATTAATTGAAGGCAAAGCCATTAACTTACATCCTTTAGTGTGTACAGCTTTCAATGCTGACTTTGACGGTGACCAAATGGCTGTTCACGTTCCTTTGTCGCTTGAAGCTCAGTTGGAAGCAAGAGTCTTGATGATGTCTACTAATAACATTTTGTCTCCTTCTAGTGGTAAACCTATTATTGTTCCGTCTCAAGATATAATTCTTGGTCTATATTACTTATCTATGATAAGTGAATCAGTATTGGGCGAAGGTATGATTTTTTCATCCTCATCTGAAGCCTTGATGGCTTTAGATAATAATCAGGTTCACCTTCAGGCAAAAGTTAAAATCAGAGTAAACACGTATGATAAGTCAGGTAATCCTGTTGTTGAAATCGTTGAAACTACCCCTGGTAGAGCAAAGTTGTCAACTCTCTTACCAAAACATTCATCTGTAACATTTAATACGATAAACAAATTAATGACTAAGAAAGAAGTGACTAATGTTATTGATTACGTTTACAGACATTGTGGTCAAAAAGATACTGTAATATTTTGTGACCAATTGATGTCAATGGGTTTTAAGCACGCTTGTACAGCAGGTATTTCGTTTGGCATATCGGACCTTGAAACTCCACAAGCTAAGGCTGGCTTAATGGCTGGGGCTGAAAAGCAGGTCAAAGACTTTGAACAACAATACCAAGATGGATTGATTACTCAAGGTGAGAAATACAACAAAGTTGTTGATGTTTGGTCAAAATGCTCTGACGATGTAGCAGCTGAAATGATGAAGAATATTTCAACTATTAAAGTTGGTGAGCCTGTAAACTCAGTTTGGATGATGGCTCACTCTGGAGCAAGGGGTTCTGCAGCTCAAATAAAACAGCTAGCTGGAATGAGAGGTTTGATGGCTAAACCTTCTGGAGAAATTATTGAAACTCCAATTAAGTCTTCATTTAAAGATGGTTTAAATGTGCTTGAATACTTTAATTCTACTCATGGAGCTAGAAAAGGGTTAGCTGACACTGCTCTTAAAACTGCTAATTCTGGTTATTTAACTAGAAGGTTGGTTGATGTTGCTCAAGATTGTATAGTAACGGATGAAGACTGTGGAACAGAAAATGGTTTTGTTATGCGTGCTGTGATTGAAGGCGGAGATATTATAGAACCTCTTACAGAAAGAATTTTAGGTAGAACTGTAACTAATGACGTTTTAAGTAATAAAGGAAAAGACATAATAGTCAAAAAAGGAACTATTCTTGATGAAGATGATGTCGATAAGATTGAAAAAGCTGGTATAGATCAAGTCAAAGTCAGATCTGCATTAACTTGTGATACTCAGCCCGGTATTTGCGCTGCTTGTTACGGAAGAGATCTGGCAAGAGGTACACCTGTAAATATTGGTGAAGCTGTTGGAGTAATAGCCGCTCAATCCATTGGTGAGCCAGGGACGCAATTGACAATGAGAACATTCCATATAGGAGGGGCTGCTCAAAGAGGAGCCGAGCAGTCAAAAATTGAAGCTCCTTTTGATGGTAAGTTAAAATTAGATAATGCGTCTTCAGTAACAACGGAAGAAGGAAGCGAAGTGGTACTCTCTAGGTCTTCAGAAATGCTTATATTAGATGATCAAGGAAGAGAAAAAGCTCGTTATAGATTACAATATGGTGCAAAGTTATTAAAAAAAGACGGTGAAACCGTAAAAGCAGGCCAAATTTTAGCTGAATGGGATCCATACACAATTCCAATTGTAACTGAAAAAGAAGGTACAGCCCACTATGTTGATCTTGTTGACGGTATTTCAATGAGAGAAGTTGTTGATGAAACTACAGGTATAGGTAACAGGGTTGTATTAGATTGGAAACAACAAGCTGGTGGATCAAATTTAAGACCAAGAATTACTTTAAGAAACGAAGAAGGTGAAGTAATTAATTTACCAAATGGGCTAGAAGCAAGATACTTTATGTCTATGAATGCTATATTAAGTGTCGAAAACGGTAGTAAAGTAAAAGCAGGTTCTGTTCTAGCACGTATTCCAAGGGAGAGCTCAAAAACAAGGGATATTACAGGTGGCTTGCCAAGGGTGGCTGAATTGTTTGAAGCTAGGAAGCCGAAGGATTTTGCAATTATTTCGGAAAGTGACGGTGTCGTAGAATTTGGTGCAGACTACAAAGCTAAAAGAAGGATTAGGGTTGTTTCTCAAGATGTGGATATTGATCCTGTTGAGTATATGGTTCCAAAAGGGAAATTACTCGCTGTTCAAGAAGGTGATTTTATTAGAAAAGGCGATATGATAATAGATGGTAGCCCTGTTCCGCACGATATTTTAAATATACTTGGGGTAGAAGCTCTAGCTGATTACTTAGTAAAAGAAGTTCAAGATGTTTACAGACTTCAGGGCGTTAAAATCAATGACAAGCATATTGAAGTCATTGTAAGACAAATGTTGCAAAAAGTTGAAATTACTGAGCATGGAGGAACTACATTTCTTAATGGTGAGCATGTTAATAGGTTAGAGTTTAAGAAAGCCAATGAAAAAGCTATAGAACAGAATATTGAGCCTGCAAAAGGATTTCCAATATTATTGGGTATCACAAAAGCTAGCTTGCAAACTGAAAGTTTTATTTCAGCTGCATCATTTCAAGAAACTACTAGAGTTCTTACTGAGGCGGCAGTATCAGGAAAATCTGATTCTTTATTGGGATTAAAAGAAAATGTTATTGTTGGACGTCTTGTTCCAGCAGGAACAGGATCAATAGTGAATAAGTTGAGAATGACTGCAAACAGAAGAGATAAGGAAATATTAGAAGCTAATGCAAAACAAGAAAAAGCTTTGATTGACGCAGCAAATAAGGAAGTAAATGAGGAAACAATTTAGGCAAAGGTAGTATTGGTTAAAATTTAAGTTTTTAGTTCTTGACCAAATAGATTGTAAATAATACAATCCCGCAATTATTAAGTTCTGGTAGTAATTTTAAATTAGACGCTAGCTTATTAATAATGATTTTAAATAATAATTTTCGTATGACTTTCATCTCTAGTCATATCGTTTTTACGAAGGAATTAAAGATGCCTACTATTAATCAGCTTATAAGGCATGGTCGAGTTAGATCTGTTAATAAAACTAAAGTTCCTGCTATGCAATCATGTCCTCAAAAAAGAGGAGTTTGTACTAGAGTTTACACAACCACTCCGAAAAAACCTAATTCTGCATTAAGAAAAGTTGCTCGAATAAGACTTACTAACGGATTTGAGGTCACCTCATATATACCTGGAGAAGGTCATAACTTACAAGAGCACTCAGTCGTTCTTATAAGGGGCGGAAGGGTAAAAGATTTACCAGGTGTTAGGTATCACGTCATAAGAGGAACTCTTGATACACAGGGTGTTGCGGACAGGCGTCAAAGAAGATCTAAATATGGTGCCAAAAGGCCTAAGTAAAAAAAGGATAATATAATGTCAAGACGTAGAAAAGCTATTAAAAGAGAGGTCATGCCTGACCCTAAATTTAGTGACGTAATTGTTTCTAAATTTACATCTTGTTTGATGTATGATGGCAAAAGATCTACAGCAGAAAAAATTGTATATGGTGCTTTCGAAGTTATTGAAAAGAAATCAGGTTCAGAAGCTGTCAAAATTTTTCATGAAGCTTTGGAGAATGTTCAACCTCAGCTGGAAGTAAGGTCTAGAAGGGTTGGGGGTGCAACTTACCAGGTGCCGGTTGAAGTTCGATCTGAAAGGGCTCTAGCATTAGCCATCAGATGGTTAATTAATAGTAGTAGAAACAGATCTGAAAACTCAATGACTGAGAGATTAAGTGGTGAATTAATGGATGCTTCTGCTAATAGGGGTGCTTCTGTGAAAAAGAGAGAAGACACTCATAAAATGGCTGAAGCTAATAAAGCCTTTTCACATTATCGCTGGTAAAAAAAAATTAAGGATTAAAGATGGCTCGTGGATATAATTTAAATAGATATAGAAACTTTGGTATAATTGCCCACATTGATGCTGGAAAAACAACAACATCAGAAAGGGTTCTATATTACACTGGAAAATCACATAAAATTGGTGAGGTGCACGATGGAAATGCTACCATGGATTGGATGGAGCAAGAGCAAGAACGTGGAATTACTATAACTTCAGCTGCAACGACTTGCTTTTGGTTTAGAACTGAAGACGGTACAAGCTATGATACTCAATATGGAGCATCTGAAGATGAGGCTAAATTTAGATTCAATATTATTGATACCCCTGGTCACGTTGATTTTACTATAGAGGTAGAGCGCTCTTTAGCCGTTCTAGACGGAGCTGTGGTTGTGCTTGACGCAAATGCAGGTATTGAGCCTCAAACAGAAACAGTTTGGAGGCAAGCTGATAGATACAAAGTTCCAAGAATAGTTTTTGTAAATAAAATGGACAAAATTGGGGCTGATTTCTTTAAATGCGTTGACATGATTAAGGATAGAACAGGTGCTACACCAATGCCTATAAACTTACCGATTGGCGCAGAAAATGAATTTGCTGGTCTTGTTGATTTAGTGTCAATGAAGGAATGGGTTTGGGACTCTGAAGATTTAGGTGCTTCTTGGACCATTCGTGATATTAGAGAAAGCCTTAAGGATAAAGCAAAATCAATGAGAGCTGTACTTTTGGAACTTGCTGTAGAGCAAGACGATGAGTGGATGGAAAAATATCTGGAAGGTGAAGAGCCTGATGAAATTTCGCTCAGAAAACTTATAAGAAAAGGTACTCTAGCAATGGACTTTGTGCCTGTTCTTTGTGGTTCTGCTTTTAAAAACAAAGGAGTTCAAACAATGTTGAACTCAGTTATAGATTTTCTTCCTGATCCTTTGGATGTGCCTCCTTATGTTGGTTTTATGCCTGGAGATGCTTCAGAAACTAGAAACATTGAAAGAAGAGCAAGTGATCAGGAGCCCTTTTCAGGATTAGCATTTAAAATTATGAATGACCCATTTGTGGGATCACTAACTTTTTTAAGAGTTTATTCAGGCTCAATTAAAAAAGGTGATGCTCTATTAAATTCTACTAAAGGAAAAAAAGAACGTGTAGGTAGAATGATGATGATGCATTCTAATAATAGAGAAGAAATAGATGAAGCTTTTGCAGGTGATATTGTTGCTTTAGCTGGTATGAAAGAAACAACAACTGGTGACACCTTGTCTGATCCACTAAAGTCAGTGGTATTAGAGACAATGACTTTCCCTAATCCAGTTATTGAAATTGCTGTTGAGCCTAAATCAAAAAATGATCAAGAAAAAATGTCTACTGGACTTGCTAGATTGGCTGCAGAAGATCCTTCTTTCCAGGTCTCAACTGACATAGAATCTGGTCAAACAATCATGAAGGGAATGGGTGAATTGCACCTTGATATTCTGATAGATCGTCTGAAACGTGAATTTAAAGTTGAGGCTAATATTGGTGCTCCTCAAGTAGCTTATAGGGAGACAATTACTAAAGAGGTAGAGGTTGATTACACTCACAAAAAGCAGTCAGGTGGATCTGGTCAATTTGCAAGAGTGAAGATGACCTTTTCTCCAAACCCCGACAAAGACTTTGAATTTTTAAATACTATTAAAGGCGGGAATATTCCATCTGAATATATTCCTGGTGTTGAAAAAGGCCTTATACAAGCCAAGGAATCTGGTATTATAGCTGGTTTTCCAGCTATAGATTTTAAGGTCAATTTGCATGATGGTGCCTATCACGATGTTGACTCTTCGGTCATGGCATTTGAAATTGCAGCAAGAGCTGCTTTTCGTGAAGGAATGAAAAAAGCTTCACCGGCGTTATTAGAGCCGATCATGAAAGTTGAGTGTGTGACACCTGAGGAGTACATGGGTGACATTATTGGGGATTTAAATAGCAGAAGAGGTCAAGTTAATGGCATGGACGCAAGAGGTAATGCTCAAGTTATAAATGCAATGGTTCCACTAGCTAATATGTTTGGTTATGTAAATAATCTGAGATCAATGAGCCAAGGTAGAGCTCAGTATACAATGATATTTGATCATTATGATCAAGTTCCACAAGCTGTAGCAGATGAAGTTAAGGCAAAACTAGCTTAAGTAATAATAAAAAGTAATAGAAAGGTTCTAAAAGATGTCTAAAGAAAAATTTGATCGTAGTAAACCGCACTGCAACATTGGAACAATAGGCCATGTTGATCACGGTAAAACAACATTAACCGCTGCAATTACAAAAGTTATGGCAGATGCTGGTCGTGCTGATTTTTCTGCTTACGACCAAATTGATAAGGCTCCTGAAGAAAGAGAAAGAGGTATAACTATCTCTACAGCTCACGTTGAGTATTCAACTGAAAACCGTCATTATGCTCACGTTGATTGTCCAGGTCATGCTGACTATGTAAAAAACATGATTACTGGGGCGGCTCAAATGGATGGTGCTATTTTAGTTGTTAATGCTGCTGACGGTCCTATGCCTCAAACTAAAGAACATATATTATTAGCTCGTCAGGTTGGTGTTCCTTCATTAGTTGTTTACATGAACAAAGTTGATCAAGTTGATGATGAAGAGCTTTTAGAGTTAGTAGAATTAGAAATTCGTGAGCTTTTAAGCAGCTACGATTTTCCAGGTGACGATATCCCTATTATAAAAGGTAGTGCATTAGCTGCACTAGAGAATCGTGACGAAGCTATAGGCATCAATTCTATAAATGAGCTGATGGCAGCGGTTGATTCTTATATTCCTCAGCCAGCTCGTGATAAAGATAAGCCTTTTTTAATGCCTATTGAAGATGTTTTTTCAATTTCAGGAAGAGGTACTGTTGTTACAGGACGTGTTGAAAGAGGAATAGTAAAGGTTGGAGAAGAAATTGAGATTGTTGGGATCAAAGAAACAACCAAGACAACTTGTACTGGTGTTGAAATGTTTCGTAAGTTATTAGATTCTGGTGAAGCTGGAGATAACGTTGGGGTTCTTCTCAGAGGTACAAAAAGAGAAGATGTTGAGCGTGGTCAGGTTTTATCTGCGCCTGGTTCAATTAAGCCTTACTCAAAATTCAAAGGCGAGGCATATATATTAAACAAAGATGAAGGTGGAAGACATACACCATTTTTTAGTAATTACCGTCCTCAATTTTACTTTAGAACTACAGATGTAACTGGAGCTGTTGAGCTTCCATCAGGCACTGAAATGGTGATGCCGGGTGATAATATAGCAATAACTGTAGAATTAATTGCACCAATAGCAATGGATGAAGGTTTAAGGTTTGCTATAAGAGAAGGTGGAAGAACGGTTGGTGCTGGAGTGGTTTCAAGTATTCAGTCTTAAATAGTAGGTAATTAATAGTTAAAGTAATGAGGTCAATTTATGGATAATCAAAATATTAGAATTAGATTAAAGGCATTCGATCATAGGATTCTTGATCAATCTACCTCAGAAATTGTTAACACTGCAAGAAGAACAGGGGCCAAAATACGTGGTCCTATTCCTCTACCTACTTCATTAAATAGATTCACTGTTCTTAGAGGACCTCATGTTGATAAGAAAAGTAGAGAGCAATTTGAAATGAGAACACATAAAAGAGTATTAGATATCGTTGAGCCTACTCCTCAAACTGTAGATGCGCTAATGAAGTTAGACTTGGCATCTGGTGTTGATATTGAAATTAAGCTTTAAAGGATAATATTATGCGCTGTGGAGTTATAGTTAGAAAGTTAGGCATGTCTCGTGTATTTAACGATAAAGGTGAGCACATTCCTGTTACTGTCTTAAGATTGGAAGATGCTGAAGTGCTCTCCACCAAGACAGTTGAAAAAGATGGGTATACAGCTGTCCAATTAGGTTTCCACAATAAAAAACTGAAACACACTAATAAGCCAATGCGAGGCGTATTTGCTAAATCAAAATCTGAGCCAAAAGAAAGAGTGGCTGAGTTTAGGGTCTCTGAAGAAGCACTTCTTAAAGTAGGTGACAAATTAAGTGTTAACCACTACGTGACAGGCCAAAAAGTTGATGTTGTTGGGGTTTCTCAAGGTAAAGGTTTTGCTGGTTCAATGAAAAGACATAACTTTGGTGGAATGCAGGCTTCACATGGTGTGTCCATAAGTCATAGAGCTCATGGCTCAACTGGTAACAGTCAAGATCCAGGGAGAACTTGGAAAGGTAAAAAAATGGCTGGCCAATATGGAAATGTTAGAATAACAACTCAAAACCTAACTGTAGTTAAATTAATAGAAAATGAAAACTTGATACTTGTTCAAGGTTCGGTTCCGGGTTCTAAAAACGGCGTGGTAATGTTAAAAGATGCTATTAAATCTAAAGTGCCTGATGCAGCTCCATTTCCAGCTGGTCTGTATTTGTTGAATGATCAAGATTCATCTAAAGGTGTTGATATTATAGCAGACAATAAAAAAACTGATGACAATCCTGAAAACAAAGGAGATCAAGTTGAAAATTAAATCATTAAGCTTAAGTAACAAGCCTGGTAAAGATGTAGAGCTAAATGAAAAAGTTTTTGGCATTGATCCAAGAGCTGATATAATGGCTAGGGTTGTAAGGTGGCAGTTAGCTAAAAGAAGGTTGGGCAATCACTCTGTCCAGACAAGAAGTGAAGTTAAAATGACAACAGCCAAAATGTACAAACAAAAAGGAACTGGAAAAGCAAGGCATGGATCTGGCGCCGTGTCACAGTTTAGAGGGGGTGGAATGGCCCATGGGCCAGTGGTTCACTCTCACTCTCATAGTTTAAACAAAAAAATAAAGCTTCATGGATTGAAATCTGCCTTGTCTGATAAATTTAAACTTGGGAAACTGACTGTATTAGAAGGATCCAAGTGCGATGGAAAATCTTCATCTTTAAAGAAGAAATTAGATGTGATGGGTTTGAAAAATGTTCTGATCATATCAGGTAACGATATAGATCAAAATTTTATTAGAGCTGCAAGTAATTTAATAAATATAGACGTGCTTTCTTACAAAGGTTTAAACGTTTATGACATAATTAGAAAAGACAATCTGGTAATTATTGATGATGCTGTAAAGTCTGTTGAGGAGCGCTTGTTATGAGTATAAGGCCAAGAAAAAAAGTGGATCCTAGAATTAGTGCGAATAGAGCATATCAAGTAATTTTAAACCCTATAATAACTGAGAAGGCTACACAATTGTCTGAATTTAACAAAGTTGTTTTTTCAGTTCCACTTGATGCTAATAAAATAGATATAAAGTCTTCAATTGAAAAAATATATTCAGTTAAAGTTAAGTCAGTTAATACTATCCTGCTTAAAGGTAAAGTTAAGAGATTTAAAGGGATTTTGGGACGCAGAGTTGACACTAAAAAAGCTATTGTTACGCTAGTACCTGGTAACACAATAGATTTATCAGTAGGAGCTTAAGATGGCATTAAAACAATTTAAACCAAATACACCGGGTCAAAGAGCATTAGTGTTAGTTGATAAATCAGATTTGTATAAGGGTAAGCCAGTTAAGAAACTAACTGAAGGATTAAATAAAGCAGGAGGAAGAAACAACTCTGGAAAAATAACTATGTGGCAAAGGGGTGGAGGCCACAAGAGGCGTTACAGAATAATTGATTTTAAAAGAAATAAGATGGACTTAATAGGAACTGTTGAGCGTATCGAATACGATCCAAATAGAACTGCATACATTGCTCTTATAAAATATGAAGATAATGAATATAGATACATTATTGCCCCACAAAGATTAGCGGCGGGCGACAAAATCATTTCAGCAAGTAAGGCTGATATTAAACCTGGTAACTCAATGCCTCTAACTGCAGTTCCAGTTGGTACAATTATTCATAATGTTGAGCTTAAACCAGGAAAGGGTGGACAATTAGCTCGTTCAGCTGGTTCATACGTTCAATTAATTGGCAAAGATCTATCATATTCTATTCTAAGATTAACTTCAGGTGAAGTCAGGTTTGTGTTGTCATCTTGTATGTGCACAATTGGGGCTGTGTCTAATCCTGATAATCAAAATACAAATCTTGGAAAGGCAGGAAGAAATAGATGGCTTGGAAAGAGACCATCAGTTAGAGGTGTTGCGATGAATCCTGTTGATCACCCTCATGGTGGTGGTGAAGGCCGAACTTCTGGTGGAAGGCACCCTGTTACTCCATGGGGTAAACCTACCAAAGGATATAGAACTAGAAATAATAAGAGAACAGATAAATTAATAATCAGAAGAAGAAAAGCATAGGATTGATAAAATGACAAGATCTATTTGGAAAGGTCCTTTTGTGGACGGTTATTTATTAAAAAAAGCAGATATAGCTAGAGACTCAGGTAGAAATGATGTTATTAAAACTTGGTCAAGAAGATCTACTGTGATGCCCCAATTTGTTGGGCTTACTTTTGGCGTTTATAATGGAAAAAAATTCATACCCGTTACAATAACAGAGACTATGGTCGGTCATAAACTTGGTGAGTTTTCACCAACTAGAACTTTTTATGGTCATACAGCTGACAAAAAATCTAAGCGTTAGGATAAATTTATGGGTAAAGAAAAAAATAAACGTAGAGAATTAGACAACGAAGCTAAAGTTGTATTGAAAAATATAAGAGTTAGCCCACAGAAACTTAATTTAGTTGCGCAAATGATAAGAAAACAGAGTGCATCTAAAGCTATTTCCATATTACAATTTTCTAAGAGAAGAATATCTAATGATGTTGAAAAAGCATTAAGATCCGCTATTGCAAATGCTGAAAATAATCATTCCTTAGATATTGATAAATTAATAGTCAAAGAAGCCTATGTTGGAAAAGGTTTAGTTATGAAACGTTTCCACGCTCGTGCTAGAGGTCGTGGAGCAAAAATAATAAAACCATTTTCTCATCTAACAATTTTATTGTCTGAACAGGAAGGTAAATAAAATGGGTCAAAAAACACAGCCAATTGGTTTTAGATTAGGTATTAATCGTACTTGGGACTCAAGATGGTTTGGAGGAAAGTCTTATGCGGATTTACTTCACCAAGATATAGGCTTGAGAAAATATCTATTTGAAAAACTAAAATCAGCTGCAGTAAGCAAAATAGTTATAGAAAGACCTGCTGGAAGGGCTAGAATTTCAATATATGCAGGAAGACCTGGTTTAGTAATTGGAAAAAAAGGTCAAGATATTGAAACTCTTAAACAAACATTAGGCAAGCAAATTGGCGCAGAAGTTAGTTTAAATATAATTGAAGTTAGGAAACCTGAGCTTGATGCAAAATTAGTCGCAGATGGAATAGCTCAACAACTAGAAAAAAGAGTTGCCTTTAGAAGAGCTATGAAAAGGGCTGTTCAAAATTCTATGCGATTAGGTGCGGGTGGCGTACGAATAAATTGTGCAGGGAGATTAGGTGGAGCAGAAATAGCAAGAACTGAATGGTACAGAGAAGGAAGAGTCCCATTGCATACACTTCGTGCTGATGTTGACTACGCAGAATCCACGGCTTTTACAACTTATGGTGCTACTGGTGTTAAAGTTTGGATTTTTAAAGGTGAGATTATGGAGCATGATCCTATGGCTCAAGATAAGAGAATGGCTGGATCACCTAAAACTTCAAATAATAAATCTATGGACCAAGGGTAAACATCATGTTGCAACCAAAAAGAACTAAGTTCAGAAAAGCTCATAAAGGTAGAATTCATGGTTTAGCTAAGGGTGGTACTAAACTTAACTTTGGATCTTTCGGCCTTAAGGCTGTTGAGCCTGAGCGAGTAACTGCAAGACAAATTGAAGCGGCTAGAAGGGCAATTACTAGGCATTTAAGAAGAGCAGGAAGGGTCTGGATTAGAATATTTCCTGATGTGCCAGTTTCTAGTAAACCCGCTGAGGTAAGAATGGGAAAAGGTAAGGGTTCACCTGAATTCTGGGTATGTAGAGTTAAGCCAGGTAGAATAATGTTCGAGTTGGACGGTGTATCTGAAATCGCAGCGAATGAGGCGTTAAGCCTTGCTGCTGCAAAACTACCAATGCACACAAAAGTTGTTAAAAGATTAGGTGAATAGTTTAAAAAGAGGTTCCAATGGCAAAACATAAAGCCAAAGATTTAAAAGTTAAAACTAGTGATGAATTAAAGCAACAATTAACCTTGCTTAGAAAAGAGCAATTCAATCTTCGCTTTCAAGTTACTAATGGTCAAAACGAAAATCCAGCAAGGTTTAAGCATATAAGAAGAGAGATAGCTTGTATTAAAACAATCTTGAATAACATTGTTCCAACTAAAATTTAAGGATAGCTAAAATGCCAAAAAGAATTTTAACAGGTAAGGTTACTAGTAGTAAGGCTGATAAAACCATTACCGTGGTTGTTGAAAGAAAAATTATGCATCCTATGTATAAGAAATTTGTTACTAAATCGAAAAAGTTTGCTGCTCATGATAGCGAAAATAAATTTAAAGTAGGTGATGTCGTGAATATACAAGAATGTGTACCTATTTCTAAAAACAAACGTTTTGAAGTTATATATTAAACTTATTATTTGTTGGAGACACGATATGATACAGATGCAGAGTAATTTAGAAGTTGCAGATAATTCAGGTGCTAGAAGAGTTCAATGTATTAAAGTTCTTGGTGGTTCAGGCAGAAAAACTGCTGGTGTTGGAGATGTTATTGTTGTTTCTATAAAAGAAGCAATACCAAGAGGACGTGTTAAAAAAGGTGATGTTCATAGGGCTGTAATTGTACGAACAGCAAAAGAAGTTAGAAGAAATGATGGAAGTTGTATCAGATTTGATAAAAATGCTGCCGTTTTAGTAAATAAAAGCAACGAGCCAATTGGTACCAGAATATTTGGTCCAGTCACAAGAGAGTTACGTGGAAAACAGTTTATGAAAATAGTGTCTTTGGCGCCGGAGGTTTTGTAATGAAAAAAAAATTTAAAGTAAAAAAAGGCGATACTGTGGTTGTTATTGCAGGAAAAGATAAAGGTAAATCTGGAAGTATTACTTCAATGATAACAGCCAAAGATAGAGTTATTGTTAGTGGTATTAACATTGTTAAACGTCATAGAAAAGCAACACAAGAGAACCCTGGTAAAATAGAAGAGATAGAAGCATCAATTCATATTTCGAACATATCTCACATTGATCCAGATACTGGAAAACCAACAAGGGTAAAATACGATTTCAAGGATGGTATAAAGAAAAGAGTGTCTGTAATTTCAGGCTCTTTATTAGATAAGTGATTTGGAGAAAGTCGATGAAGGCAAGATTACAAGATAAATATAAAAATGAAATAATTAAAGTTCTTAAAGACAAATTTAATTATCAAAACGACATGCAAATTCCTAGGCTTGAAAAAATTGTTATCAATATGGGTGTAGGAGAAGCAGTTAAAGATAGTAAAAAGATTGAATCAGCTGCAAGTGAAGTAGCAGCAATTACAGGACAAAAACCTATTATAACAAAGTCAAAAAAAGCAAATGCTAGCTTTAAGTTAAGAGAAGGTATGCCTATTGGTGTAAAAGTTACACTTAGGAAGAACAAGATGTATGAGTTTGTCGATAGATTTATAAATATTGCTCTTCCGAGAGTTAGAGATTTTAGAGGTATAAACCCAAAAAGTTTTGATGGTAACGGAAATTATGCACTAGGTTTAAAAGAGCAGTTTGTATTTCCTGAGATTGAATATGATAATGTGGATTCAGCTAGAGGTATGGATATAATTTTCGTTACTTCAGCAAAAACTGACGATGAAGCTAAGGAGCTTCTCAAAGGTTTTGATTTCCCATTTATTGCAGCATAGGTTTTATTAGGAGATTATAATGGCTAAAAAAAGTGCTATCGAAAAAAACTTAAATAAAGAAAAACAAGTCAAAAAAAATAAATCTAGAAGAGATAGATTGGTGGCTATTTGTAAAAATAGATCTACTTCCATGGAGGATCGTTTTGAGGCTCAATTAAAGTTGTCAGAAATGCCAAGAAACGGTGCAAAAACAAGACTAAGAAATAGATGTTTAATTACAGGTAGACCTCGCGGGTATTATAGAAAAGTAAAAATGTCACGAATTGCTCTTCGTGAATTAGCTTTATCTGGACAGATTCCAGGTATGGTAAAATCAAGCTGGTAGAAAGGTAATAAATTATGTCAATGAGTGATACACTTGGAGATATGTTAACTCGAATTAGAAATGGACAAACCGCGAATAAGTCTGTGGTTGATGCTCCTGCTTCTAGATTTAGAGCTAATGTGTTGGACGTTTTAAAAAGGGAAGGTTACATACGTAACTTTTCACAAGTTGAAAAACGCCCAGGTATAAACGAGTTTAAAATTGAACTAAAGTATTATGATGGTAAACCCGTAATTAGTGAAATTAAAAGGGTATCAACACCTGGGAGAAGAGTTTATTCTGCCATCGATGACTTGCCGAAAACATATAATGGATTAGGTATATCAATACTATCAACTCCTAGAGGTGTAATGAGTGATAACGAAGCTAGAGCTGCTCATGTTGGTGGTGAAGTTCTATGTCAAGTATTTTAGGAGTAAAAGCATATGTCTAGAGTAGGTCAGGCAATAATTAATATACCCGATGGTGTTGAAGTTAAAAAAAATGAAAACGGTTTTTGGGCAAAAGGTTCAAAAGGCGAGTTAAATACTCCTATAACTAACACAGTAAATGTTACTATAGAAGACAAGACGATAACAGTTGAGCCTAATGATAAAACATCAAAAGGTAAAGCCTTGTGGGGTACAACAAGAGCATTAATTAATAGCGCTGTTCAAGGTGTTAGCGTTGGTTTTGTTAAAGAAATGGAAATAGTTGGCGTCGGTTATAGAGGTGCTCTTCAAGGTAACAAATTAACACTGAGTCTTGGCTTAAGTCACCCTGTAGAGATTGAAGTGCCAGAAGGTCTTTCAATTAAGATGGATGGAAACACAAAATTTTCAATTTCAGGAGCTGATAAGCAAAAACTTGGTCAATTTGCTGCAGTAGTAAGATCAAAGAGACCTCCTGAGCCATTTAAAGGTAAAGGAATAAGATATTCTGATGAGTATATTTTACGCAAAGAAGGTAAGAAAAAATAGAGGAAAAAATGGGTAATTTCACGTCTTTACACGAAAGAAGAAAACAAAGGAATAGAACTTCCTTGAAAAAGAATTCTAAAGGTATGCTAAGGTTAACTGTGTTTAGATCAAGCAAGCATATTTATGGCCAAATAATTGATGATGATAAAGGCACAACTATGGCTTCAGCATCAAGTCTAGACCTAACAATTAAAGGCAAATACAAAAATTGTGGTTCTAAGGAAGTTGCTACTTTGGTTGGAACGTTGATAGCAGAAAAAGCAAAAATTAAAGGTATTACTAAAGTTGTGTTTGACAGAGGTGGATATATATATCACGGAAGAGTTAAAAACTTAGCTGATGCGGCTAGAGATGGTGGATTAATATTTTAGGGGTTTGTGATGGTAAATGTAGATAAACAAAATAAGAAAAATAAAAAAGAAGATACTGATTTAGTAGATAAGTTAGTTGGTATTAATAGAGTAGCTAAAGTTGTAAAGGGTGGTAGAAGATTTGGTTTTGCAGCAATTGTGGTTGTCGGTGACTTAAGAGGCAAAGTAGGCTATGGAACAGGTAAAGCTAAAGAAGTACCTGAAGCTATAAAAAAAGCCACCGATGATGCAAAGAAAAATATGGTTAAAGTACCTATGAAAGAAGGTAGAACACTACATCATGATATGAAAGGTCATTATGGGGCAGGTAGAGTTGTTTTAAGAAGCGCTCCCTCAGGTACTGGTATTATAGCTGGTGGTCCAATGAGAGCTGTTTTTGAGACTCTTGGTGTTCAAGATGTCGTAGCAAAATCTATTGGGACGTCTAATCCACACAACATGATTAAAGCTACTTTTGATGCATTTAAGTCAATGTATTCTCCAAGAAATGTTGCTAATAAAAGAGGAAAAAAAGTAGCTGAAATATTTGGGAATGAAAGTAAAGAAATTAATCAAGCTGCAAAAGTTGAGTAGGAATTATAATGTCTGACAAAAAAACCATCATTGTAACACAAAAGAAGAGCCCTATTGGTAGACAGGCTTATCAAAGACAAACTTTAGTAGGTCTTGGGTTAAATAAAATTGGCAGATCGTGCCAGCTTGAAGATACCCCCTCAATTCGTGGAATGATAAATAAAGTGAAGCATCTTGTAATTGTAAGTTAGCCTTTTGTTATGTGCTAAAACGGAGAAAATTGATGAATTTAAATGAAATTAAGGACAATCACAAAGCTACTAAAGATAGGAAAAGGATTGGCAGAGGCATTGGTTCTGGAACTGGTAAAACTTCAGGCAAAGGACATAAGGGTCAAAAAGCCAGATCAGGTGTAGCAGTAAAAGGCTTTGAAGGTGGACAAATGCCTATCCATAGACGTCTACCTAAGAGGGGTTTTACGAATATTAACAGGGTTCCCTTTGTAGAACTTAATTTAGATAATATAGAAAAATTGATAGCCAATAAGAAAATAAACAATCAGAAAGCTATTACTTCAGAATATTTATTAGAGTTAGGTCTAATAAAAAAAATAACTTCTAAAGTTAAACTTTTAGCCAAAGGTGAAATTAAAAGTAAAATTAATATAGAAGTTTCCGCGGTTTCATCAAAAGCCAGAGAATTAGTAGAAAAAGTTGGTGGTACTGTGACTGTATTAGAAAAAAAGAAACAGGTTGTTAAAAAAGAGAAAAAGTCTGAGGCATAATTTATGGCTAATGAAGGTATGTTCGGTTTGTTAGGTCAAGCCACTGAACTACGACAAAGAATTTTATTTACGCTTGGAGCTTTGATTGTATACAGATTAGGTACTTACATACCTGTTCCTGGAATTAATGCTTTAGCCTTATCAGAAATAGTTGAAAATGCCAATAACGGTGTTCTTGGAATGTTTAACATGTTTTCAGGGGGAGCGTTGGGTCGAATGACTATCTTTGCTCTGACTATTTTACCTTATATTTCTGCTTCAATTATAATGCAACTTATGACTTCAATATCTCCACAGATGTCTCAATTAAAAAAAGACGGGGAATCAGGAAGAAAAACAATTAATCAATATACCAGGTATCTAACAGTACTTCTTGCCACAGTTCAAGCTTACGGCTTTGCAGTTGCACTTGAAGGAACATCGGGATCAACAGGGCAATTAGTTATGAACCCAGGAGTTTTCTTCAAGGTTACAACAGTTGTAACTCTGGTTGGGTCAGTCATGTTTTTATTATGGCTTGGAGAGCAAATCACCTCAAGAGGTATTGGCAATGGTGTTTCTCTAATTATCTTTTCGGGTATAGTTGCCGAACTACCAAGGGCAATGGCTCAAATTTTAGAACAAGGTAGAACTGGATCAATTTCATCAATACTTATTATTGGCATATTTCTATTAGCTATATCAGTTGTTGCTTTTATTGTTTTTATTGAACGTTCCCAGAGGAAAATAATAGTTCAATACCCTAAACGACAAATGGGAAATAAAATGTTTGCGGGCGACTCCTCTCATTTGCCACTTAAAATAAATGTTCCCGGCGTAATACCTCCAATCTTTGCTTCTGCTCTTTTATTATTACCTACATCATTATCATCATTTTCAGGAATGGGAAGTGATAGTTCTGATTGGGTACTTGCGCTCAATTCATATTTTGGAAGAGGGCAACCACTTTATTTGGCTTTATATATTAGCTTAATTGTTTTCTTTGCATTTTTTTATACAGCTATAGTCTTTAATCCTGATGAAACAGCAGATAACTTAAAGAAAAATGGTGGCTATGTTCCAGGGATTAGACCAGGTCCTCCAACATCAGATTATTTAGACTTTGTTTTGACTAGGCTTACAGCAATTGGTGCCACATATTTATCAGCTGTGTGTATTTTACCTGAGATATTAATATCAAAATATTCTATACCCTTTTACTTAGGAGGTACGAGTTTATTAATTGTAGTAACAGTATCGATGGATACTGTCGCTCAAGCGCAATCTCATTTGATAGCTCACAGATATTCAGGTTTGATTAAAAAAACTAAACTACGGGGTGGTAGGCGTTAAATGAACATTATATTATTTGGCCCTCCCGGAGCAGGAAAAGGGACCCAAGCTAAAATTTTAATTAAAACACATGATATTGTACAAATTTCGACTGGCGACATGCTAAGAGATGAAGTTAATTCTGGTTCAAATTTAGGAAAGACAGCGAAATCTATAATGGATAGTGGTGGTTTAGTTTCTGATGAAATAATAATGTCTATAATAGAAGAACGAATTAGTAAACCTGATTGCCAAAATGGTTTTATACTTGATGGATTTCCAAGAACTTTAAATCAAGCAATAGCTTTAGATGATGTGCTAGCAAATAAAAATATTGAAATTGATCATATTATTCAAATTGATGTTGATGAAAAATTATTATTTGAAAGAATTAAACAGAGGGCGGAAGAGGGTGACTTTGTTAGAAACGACGATAATAAGGATGTTTTGATAAAAAGAATTACAGTATATCAAAAAGACACAATGCCAGTTTTAGAATATTATAGAAGTTTGAAGAGATTAAAGACTGTTGATGGAATGCAAAGTATAGAAAATGTATCTAGTGATATCAAAAAAATGTTTTAACTATTATAAAGTTGACTGTTTTTTTGTTAAGTCTATAATTCGCAAAATATTTGTTTAACGTTTGTTAATGAAGGAGAAATTAGTGGCACGTATTGCAGGAGTTAATGTACCAACAAATAAAAGAGTGCATATCGCTTTAACCTATGTACACGGCATTGGGTTAACTGGCTCAAAAAATATATGTAAAAAAGTTGGTGTTACTGAGGATAGAAGAATTAACAACCTATCAGAAGATGAACTTACTAAAATAAGAGATATTATAGATGAAGATTACTTAGTTGAAGGTGATTTGAGAAGAAAAACCTCAATGGATATCAAAAGATACCTAGATTTAGGTTGTTTGAGAGGACTTAGACATAGAAAAAATTTACCAGTAAGGGGTCAAAGAACTCATACAAACGCTAGAACAAGAAAAGGTCCTGCTAAAGCAATTGCAGGTAAAAAGAAATAATCCTAAAGGGAGAGTAATATAATATGGTTAAACAACCAACTCAAACAAGAATACGTCGTAAAGAAAAAAAGAATGTTACAAATGCTGTAGCGCACGTTAATTCTTCTTTTAATAATACAGTTGTAACTATAACAGATATACAAGGTAATGCTATTTCCTGGTCATCTTCAGGAAGTATGGGATTTAAAGGTTCAAGAAAATCAACTCCCTATGCTGCACAATTAGCTGCTGAGGATGCTGGTAATAAAGCTTCTGAACATGGTGTTAAGACTGTAGATATTCAGGTTCAAGGTCCTGGTTCTGGAAGAGAATCTGCGCTTAGAGCTCTTCAGACAATAGGATTTCAAGTTAATTCAATTAGGGATGTTACTCCAATACCACATAATGGATGTAGACCTAAAAAGAGAAGAAGAGTCTAAAATATATTTCATAACATTATATTAATAATTATTTATAGAGAGTAATCATGATTGAAAAAAATTGGAAAGAGATAATTAAACCTTCAAAGTTAAAAGTGAAGGAAGAAAAAAATCTTGAATTTACTTCAACAATTATCGCAGAGCCACTTGAGAGAGGCTATGGCGTAACTATTGGAAATGCACTTAGGAGAATTTTACTATCGTCTTTGCAAGGATCAGCAATTACTTCAATCCAAGTTCAAGGTGTACTTCATGAGTTTTCATCAATCCCAGGGGTGAAGGAAGATTTGACTGACATAATATTGAATGTCAAAGGTATTAAAGTAAGTATGGAATTTGATGGCATTAAAAAAATTCAATTAGATGTGGATGGTCCTAAAACTGTAACTGCTGGAATGATAAGCTGTCCTTCTGAAGTTGAAATAATGAATAAAGATCATGAAATTTGCACTTTAGATCAAGGAGCTAAACTTTCAATCGAATTTACTGTTGAAAATGGAAAAGGTTATGTATCATCTGTTATAAATCGAAAAGAAGATCTACCAATTGGTGTTATACCAATAGACGCGATATTTAGTCCAGTTGTTCAAGTTTCATATAATGTGGATAATGCACGTGTTGGACAACAAACTGACTTTGATAAATTATCTTTAGTAGTAACTACAGATGGGTCTGTGACACCGGAAGATGCAGTTGCTTTTTCAGCTAGAATAATGCAAGACCAGCTAAGTAATTTTATAAATTTTGAAGAGCCAGAAGAAGAGGAAGTACAAGAAGTATTAGAAGACTTACCTTTTAATAAAAATCTACTTCGAAAAGTTGAAGAATTAGAACTATCAGTTAGATCTGCAAATTGTCTTAAAAACGATAACATTGTTTATATTGGTGATTTGGTCCAACGATCAGAGCCCGAAATGTTAAGAACTCCAAATTTTGGTAGAAAGAGCTTAAATGAAATTAGAGAAGTTCTTAAAATAATGGGGCTTGAACTTGGAATGGTTATTGAAAGTTGGCCGCCAGAGAATATTGAAGAATTAGTTAAAAGAATAGAAGAGCCATTTTAATCTTGATTTAAGTTTAGGAGATAATAATGAAGCATAGAATTAAAGGTAAAAAATTAAATAGAACTTCCTCGCACAGGAAAGCTTTATTTAAAAATATGGCTCAAGCGATAATTAAGCATGAACAAATAATCACAACTCTGCCAAAGGCTAAAACTATGAAGCCAATAGTTGATAAGCTAATAACTTTAGGTAAAAAAGGTAGTCTTCACGCAAGAAGACAAGCTTTTTCTAAGTTGAGAGATGATAATATGGTTTCTAAATTATTTGGAGCACTGGCAACTAGATATGCTGATAGAAACGGTGGGTATACAAGAGTTTTAAAAGCAGGTTATAGGTATGGTGATGCTGCCGGTATGGCTGTAATAGAATTAGTTGATAGGGATGAAGATGCTAGAGGTAAAGATAGTGGTCCCTTACAAAATGTGTCTTCAAATGAAGAAGAAACAAAAGAGGCTGTTGCAAGTTAATTATCTAAATAATAATCATAAACCGTTCTTAAAAGAACGGTTTTTTTTTGAGTAATAAATGGATTTTGATAACTTTATTGCTGTAGATTGGTCTGGGGACAAGAGTAAATTTCAAAAAGGGATTAGTGTAGCCCAATGTCCAATGGGCAGGTATCCTCCAAAAATTATTAAGCCTGAAGACAGATATTGGTCAAGATGTTCTTTAATAAAATGGCTTCTTAAAGAAGTTACAGAAAAAAAAACACTTATTGGATTTGACTTTTCATTTTCATATCCATTTTATGATTGTTTTTCATATTTTCCAGGAATTAAAGATAGTCCAATATCTCCATATAAATTGTGGGAAAAAATTGATAATATAAATAATAAATTAGGAAACTTTTATGGTGGCGGGATATGGTCTAAAGAACCTTACTCAAATTATTATAACTCTCCAAATTTAAAAGGTACGTTATATAAAAGCAGAAGAAGATTTACTGAAATAGAGGCTAAAAATAAAATACATTCACCTAGTCCTACTTTCAATTGTGTAGGGCCTGGAGCAGTTGGGACAGGATCTTTGGCGGGAATGAGGGTACTAAACTTTCTAAAAAATAAAATAAATATATGGCCTTTCAACAATAGTATATTCCAAAAAAAAAGTGTAGCAGTTGAAATTTTCCCTACTTATTATTTTAGATATGCACGTGTAAAACCTGAAAAAAATATAGGATATGCTCTAGACAAAATTAATCAGGCTCTTAGTCATTATGGATGTAATTCCTTGCCTAAAGATATTATAATTGGCGGGCCTGATCAAGACGATGCCGACGCAATTGTTTCAGCAGCAGCAATGAGATATTTTTCAAATAATAGAAACTGTTGGAATGTGCCAAAGGTATCTAAAAAAGAAGGTTGGATATTCGGTGTTTAGTAATTGCTTAGGTTGACAATAAAATGACTCTAGAAATGCTTGTTATAAAAATACCTGAAACAGAGGATGGGTCTAGGATTGATAGATGTGTTAGAAGAATATTAGGTAACATTAACCAAGCAATGCTAGAAAAATATCTAAGATCCGGTTTAATTCTATTAGATAATAAAAAAATAAAGTCGTCTGTGAAAGTTAATACTGGTCAATTAGTTAAGTATTCATCTCACATAAAATTCGAAAACGGCAAAATCAAACAATTTAATCAAGCAGACATAAACAACTATTATAAAAATTTATATAAAAGAATTTTTATTAAAGAAACTAAAGATTTTATAGCGATAAACAAGCCATGTGGGTTAGCTGTACAGGGAGGTAGTTCTCAAAAATATCATGTAGATGATATGTTAAAGTGTATATTCTATGATGAAACGGCGCCTAAGTTAGTGCATAGAATTGACAAAGACACATCAGGATTATTATTAATTGCAAAGAACCAAAAAAGTGCAAAAAAAATATCTAATTTTTTTAAAGAACATAAAATAATTAAAACTTATTTAGCTATAGTCTCTCCATGTCCTAAAACTAACTCTGGAGTAATAGATGCACCTATTTTAAAAAAAGGTGTTGATGGAAAACAAAAAATGAAAGTTGATTATAGTAAAGGAAAACAATCAATTACACATTATAAGGTACTAGATAAGATTGGATCTAGAGTAGCTGTTATTGCTTTATATCCAAAAACAGGCCGAACTCATCAATTAAGAGTACATCTCGAGCATATAAACGCGCCAATAGTGGGTGATAGAAAATATACGGGGTTGCCTGGAATTTATAATTTAAGTGAAAAATTAAATGACCATGATAGTATTACTCAAATTAAATGGAATTCAGAAGACATAAATAATTTACAATTACACGCATACTCAATTCATATGCCTGATAAAGAAACAATTGAAGCAGAGCTCAATGAAGATTTTAAAAATAATTTAAAATTCTTGGGACTGTCACTACCTAACAATATAAATAATATATTTACATAATAGATGGAGATAAACTTTGAATAACGACTTGAAATTAGCATTATTTGATTATGACGGAACAATTGTAGACTCAGCTATTATGATTGTTGAAGGTGCTATTGCAGCATTTAGAATGTGTGGACTGCCGGACCCTGATCCAAAAAAAGTAAGAGAAAATATAGGAAAACCATTAGCCGTAGCTTTGGATTTATATATGCCAGCTGGTTACGATATAACCCCAGAACAAATTTCAGAAGCTTATAGAGATTGGTATGCAGAACAAGGAAGATTGGGGCTTCAAAATGAGCCTTTATATTCTGGTATGATTGATTTGTTATATGAATTAAAGGCTAATAATTGGTTAATTGGAGTTGCTACTAATAAGTCACGAATTGGCCTAATAAACGGATTAGCAAAGCATAATATATCGGATATATTCGATATAACACTCACCACAGATGAAAACACGCCTAAACCAGATCCTGCTATGGCCTTAAAGGCAATTAATAAACTGAATATTGATAAAAAAAGATGCGTAATGATTGGGGACACAATTAATGATATTGGATTGGGAGTAAATGCTGGGATTAAAAGTATTGGAGTTACTTGGGGATATAATGAAAAGGATTTGTTAGTTTCAGCAGGGGCGACCTATTTAGTTAACAACTCATCTGAGTTAAGTAAATTAATGAAAAAAATATTTCAATAAAATGAAAAAGTTTTGGAAAACTGTTGAAATAAAAGAATTCGAAAATAATACATTTCAATTATTGTTAGATAAAAATATTTTAAAGACACCATTACAAAATGAACTAATTTTTATAAATTATGATAGTGCTTATGAAACTTTATTAGAATGGGATGTTGATGAAGATATATTAAATGCAGATGAAATGATTTCTTACGGTATCTACTCTACAGCTATAGATAGGATATCTAATGGTAGACAATTATATATAAATGAAATAATGCAATTCATCGATACCGATATGATTTGTTATAGAGCAGAAAAGCCTTTTGAACTATGTCAATTACAAAAATTAAAATGGGATCCGCTATTACTAACTGTCAAAAGTTATATCGATATAAAAATAGATGTGTTTCAAGGCGTAATGCCTCAAAAACAAAAAATAACTGTTCATAAAAAAATTAGAGAAATAATAATTCAGTTTTCTGATTTGGAAATTTCTATTCTTTATAGGTTAACTAATATTACAGGTTCAATTTTTATATCATTATCTTTATTAAAAGGAGATTTTTTAGAAAAAGATCTATTTGAAACGTGTTTTTTAGATGAGCTTTGGCAAGCAGAACATTGGGGCCAAGAAGAAGAGGCAACTTCAAAAAGGAAAAGAATATATAAGGAGTTAAAAAAGATAGTCACCTTAATCGATTTGACAAAACCTTAAACTATTTGATGTTAAAATTATCATGATTAATAAAAAAAAATTAAAAGATTATCATTTTTTCTTAAATCCTCATGCTCAAATTTTATTAGAAGAGTATATAAAATCACAGCAAAATAAAATGTGGGCTACCTCTATAATATTATCTTTAACAATTATTGATAATATAATATCAGACGAAAAGACATTAGACCATGTTGACGGTTTAAATCTAAACAAATTGCAAAATTCTAGGGATCTATCATGGTTAAGGTATAGACGAAATAAAATCTTACATTATGAAGGTCCTGTAGAAGGTTTTTACAAAACTTTAGACAGTTTAAAAGTGATTAAATCAGATGTGGACAGAGCTGATAAAGTTCTAGATGAATTTCTCAGCAAACTTTTTGGATAAATCGAAGCTAATTTAATTTAAATAAACTCTCATCTCCAAAAACTTTAGTAAAATTTTTACTCAATTTATTATCTAAATGTTCAAAAGAACTTATATTTTCTAAATTATATAAGCTAGTAACTCCACCTTCCTGAATTCCACAAGGAACAATATTCTTAAACTCTTCTAGGTTAGGGTTAACATTAATAGAGATGCCATGCCAAGAAACCCAGCTTGATATTCGAACCCCTAAAGCTGCAATTTTATCGTAACTATCATCTTTGTTTATTACCCAAACTCCAGGTTTGTTCTCCAACCTTACTCCATGTATATCAAAATCTTCTAAAGTTAAGATAATCCACTCTTCAAGTGCATTTACATAGGCCTTAACATCAGGTAGTCTATTTTTAAGATTAAGCATAACATATACAACTCGTTGACCTGGTCCATGCCAAGTCCATTCTCCGCCTCTTCCAGTACGTCTTGTTTCCACCTGATTATTAATTAAATCTTCATCTTTTGCAGAGGTTCCTGCAGTGAAAATAGACGAATGTTCTAAGAGCCAAATCAATTCATTATCTGTATTACTTTTAATCTTTATTATTCTTTTCTGCATTTCAGATATTGCAAAATCGTAATTAATTAATGTATTAGATATTTTCCATTCAACATTAGAAAGCAATATTATCACCATTTAATAAATAAAACGTATTATATATTTATCTTGCATTATGCATATTGTTTTGTTATCGGAAACAAGATCTTTTTATTGCGGCTGTGGCGGAACTGGTAGACGCGCAGCGTTGAGGTCGCTGTGGGATAAAACCCGTGGAAGTTCGAGTCTTCTCAGCCGCACCATATCTCATGTTAACCAATTGAAATGTAAGCACTTTTTGTGTAACAGGCAACTGGTGTGAAAGAAAATGAGAAATAAATGTGTCGCAAATCATGTGATGAAAAGAGATAATCAGTTTTATTATGTTCGTCATATACCTTCTGACTTAACCCATCATTATTCAGTTCAGAGAATTTGTTTTAGTTTAAAAACTAAATCTGATTCAACTGCAGTCAGGTTCTCTAAATCAATTACTCAAAGATTAGATGATTATTGGTTTGATATTGATTAAAATAAAAATTAATTTATATGTTAATTAATAATTAATAATTGATAGGAGATAATTATGAGTGATATTGAATATGAAACATTGAAAGAAGCGCTTAACGCTGCAAAAGATAAAAAAGATTTTTCTCCATTAAATTTATTTCTTATGGACAATATTGACGATTTGGAAGATGAAGATAGAAAACAAGCAATAAATGGAATATGGGATATTTTTACAATAAGTAAAAAAGTTCCTTACGAAGGCAACCCTACAGACTATCATGATTCCAAGAGTGGCCATGAAAATTTTACTTCTTGTTTGGATGAAATAGATGAATGGAATGAGAATAATGAAGACGAAAAGTTAGATACACTGATAAAAGAAAACTTTGAAGATGTATTTTCTTTTTTAAAGAAATATAAACTTTTTGGTATGGCTCACGATTTTAGTAGAAACGTAAGAAATAACTCAAAATCACAAAATTTGATTGCCGAATATAAAAATCTTACTAATTACATTATAGACGAATCTGATGATGAATACAAAGCTGGAGGGGGATTACAAATGTTCTTAGATGACTTTGATTTATCTAAAGCTCAGGCTAATAAAATATTTAAGGCGGCTGAGAATTTATGTAGTAAGTCAGACTTTAAAGATCTTAAAACACTTTATCAAGAACGATGCGATGCTCCTGAAGACGATTATGATTATTTACATGAAGATGAACACTGGACTAAATTTTCAAGGGTTATGTAATTAAAAAAATTGATAACTCTTGATGTATTTATTGATTACTTTTAGGGGGATTTTTATATGATTAGTATTGATAAAGATAAAGTTTACAGAATTGTTATTGGTCAAGACGCTATATTAAAAGTAAATATGGTTTATACAGAAATTGGTGATGATACTTATGAAGTTTTTGGATCATTTTCAGGCGAAGATGGTAATGTAGGTCTGTTCCATCAAAATTGTGAAGGAGATATGAATGTTTCTGACGACTCTTTTGAATTTGAAGCGAAAATCAGCCCAGATGAAGTTAGTAATATCTGTATTGAATTAGAACAATTAAGATCAAAATTTGAAGAGACTGATATTGAAGGTAATTTAGTTGGTTTATCAAAAGAAGGTCAAAATTTTCTAGAAACTGGGTTTAATGATAATGGCTATATTGAAGCCTACAGCAAAGGTGCGTCTGAGGATTTCATTTATGATATACAAGACGAATGGAGTCTCAATTTCTTTAAAGATTAATATTTAATATTTTATGGACTAAGCTAAATGATTGAAAGTGTAAGAAGTAAATGGGAAGAGTTTCCAGAATTGCAAACCTGTCATCATTTTGTATATGATTCTGAATACAGAAAAGGTAATAATAAAGTGCTTTTCATGGGTATAAATCCAGGAGAGGTTAAGGCTGATTGGGAAAATCATCCTAATGGAAGATGTGAAGAAAGCATGCATTTTAACTTTAGAAAAAATTATCCTTTACCTTTAAATTCAAAAAAATGGTTTAACCTCGTTAATGACTTAATTCCTGCAAAACATGGAATAATACAAAGTGAATTATTTTTCTGGAGCTCTAATAATTTAACTGAATTAAAAAAAAGAATACCTAATTGGTCAAATGGACCAATTATGAACTTTTGTGTTCTTGCTAATCAATGGATAATAAAAGAAAGAAAAATTAAAATTGTCATTGTCAGTGGAGTTGGACAAATAAAGCTTATTTCAAAATTATATAATCTTAAGTTAACAAATAAAATTTTTGATGAACAAAATAGAAGGTTAGTTGAAATTTATATTTCCAATCAAGGAATAAAGTGGCTTTTTACACTTCATTTAACTAGCACTCGTGGATTAACTAATATTTCAAAAAATAATATAAAGAAGATAATTCATGAACAATGTAAACTTATTAATAATTAATCTTTAATAGCTTTCTTACTTTCATAATCCTTGTAGAAAGTTTTTTCTGGAGGTGATCAAAACCCAGATGACTTTCTAAAAGAAATAAATAATTGATAGGCGGCAAATAATGTTAGAAGTAAAAATAGACTAATAATTATCAATTACGTAAGGCTATTCCATTACCGGAACATTTTTTAACTGTGAAAGAAACTGTGAAAGATTATGTGCCTGTTGACACAGATTCAGTAATACATAAACTGTTGCTATTGCTAAAGTTCAGTTGCAAATGGTGCATCTTGTATGAATAGAACTTCTTCTCAGCCGCACCATTTCTCATGCTAACCAATTGAAATGTAAGCACTTTTTGTGTAACAGGCAACTGGTGTGAAAGAAAATGAGAAATAAATGTGTCGCAAATCATGTGATGAAAAGAGATAATCAGTTTTATTATGTTCGTCATATACCTTCTGACTTAACCCATCATTATTCAGTTCAAAGAATTTGTTTTAGCTTGAAAACTAAATCTGATTCAACTGCAGTCAGGTTCTCTAAATCAATTACTCAAAGATTAGATGATTATTGGTTTGGTATGCGTTTGAAGAATATGAATGTACCTGCAGGAGATAAGATTAAACTAGATAGTGCTATTAATGATGACAAAACTCCAAAGATATCTGATGCTCTAGATTTATATCTAAGACTAAAGGGTATTGGAAAAGATAAAGTATTTTTTAGAACTGCTAAGAGAAACATTAGATATGTGATTAAAGTTTTAGGGAATAAGTCATTAAAATCATATTCATCATCTGATGGTGGGAAGTTTCGTGATTGGTTATTAGAAGAAGGGATGAGTGTAAATACTGTTAAGAGAGTATTTTCATCTATTAGGTCTATAATCAATATAGCTATTAGTGAATATGGATTAGATTGTTCAAATGGATTTGCTAGGACTTACTTTCCAAATGATAATATTGTTCATATCCGTAAACCTTTACCTATAGATAAAATCAAATTAGTGCATAAGTTATGCAGAGAATATGATGATGATTTAAGATGGTTAATTGCATTACTTAGTGATACTGGAATGAGATTAGGTGAGGGGGTAGGTTTACTTAAATCTGATATAAACCTTAATTGTGAGATACCTCATATAAGACTCATTCCTCATCCTTGGAGACGTCTAAAGACTAAAGGAAGTCAGAGATGTATACCACTTGTGGGAGCATCACTCTGGGCTTGTAAGAGACTCCTAGAGAATAATAATGATAGTATATATGCCTTTCCTAGATATACTTCCGTGAGTATCTGCAATGCAAATAGTGCTAGTGCTGCTCTTAACAAATGGATGAAAGAGAAACTGTCAGATAGCTATGTAATTCATGGTTTTAGACATAGTATGCGTGACCGTTTAAGAGCCGTTGAATGTCCAAGTGATATAATTGATAAGATTGGTGGTTGGATAACTGCAGGAGTAGGACAATCTTATGGGCAAGGCTTTCCTTTAGAAGTTATTAGTAAATGGATGAAAAAGATTTAGTGAAGTCTTTCACACCAGTTGCCTGTTACACAAAAAGTGCTTACATTTCAATTGGTTAGCATGAGAAATGGTGCGGCTGAGAAGTAGTTCTATTCACTTCAAGTGCACCACTTACAACTGAACATAAGCAGTAGCCTCATATTATGTATTCCTGAATCCGTGTCAACAGGCACGTTTTCTTTCACAGTTTCTTTCACAGTTAAGAAATGTTCCGGTAATGGAATAGCCTTACGTAAATGATAATTATATTTAGATGTTAAAGACACTTATATGTATCATTTTAAATGACCCCCCATGCTAGAGCCAGTGCCGCCCTATACGTATTATATAGTTGTGCTCTTAGACAGATGGGGTCAAATAAGTGTTAACCAATTTAAATCCAATCCAGAGTCTACTGAGAGCTTTTAGTGTATTCAGAATCTATGACATATGAGTGTGTAGCTTTGACTCTTGGTGACTCTTAAATGAGCAGGAATGGTGGTCTTAGTTAAACTGTACAAGCACTCTGTTTTTATTGCCTTGTAGTTCATCTACTACCCACCATTATGTATTTGCACTTTCTGGTCACGACCATAATACCTACGTGCATAATAGGTCATTGTATCAGATAGATATTCCTTTAACTCTGCATCACTAACCTTGCCATCCTTGTTTGCATCACCTTCACCACTCATAGCCTTTAGGAAGTATTTAGTGAACAGACTATGTGAGCTGTCTTCTTCCCATGATGCCATTTGTCTCTCAGACCCTGCAGCTATCACTTTTACATTTGCAGGTATCATTGTTTTCTTGGGTGTAATGATAATTGGTGATGCTTTTGATATAAGTGACCCAGTTTGACTGCCACCTGAAAAACACGCTTCTAGTATTACGGTCACTGACTTGGCAGGAAGTTTGCCTAAGTTTGAATAGAGAGTAGATAATTGATACCCAGTAAATTGAATAGTTTGTGAATCAGTATCTGAGGGCACAAGATAAGCATCACCTTCTTCACCCGGAGCACCATGTCCAGCATAGTAGATGTATACATTTGATTTGTTAGGTTTGATGTAATTAAAGAGCTTTCCTTTATGTGATTTATCATTGCCAAAGACACTTAATAGCTGAGCATTTGTAGCATCTTTAAGATAAATGATATTACCTTCTTTGATACCTTTAGCCTTCATGAAGTATTGTTTAATGCCTTCTGCATCAGCATAGGCAGGATTTACATTGGGTATATCTTTACCTTGTTTCTTGTAATTAGCATTACCTATAATTACTGCTATATCATCTCTTTTTTTATTGATTGATTTAAAGTTTACATTAATAGATTTATTGGGAAACTCAGATTTGGATTTAGTTGCAACAACTATTTTGGGTTGAGATTGTTGTTGTTCTTTTTGTTTTTTCTCAAGTGCCGCTAGTTTGCGTTCTAATTCCCTAGCTCTTTTATTAGCAGCATCTAATTCTACAACTGATATTTTTGATTTTGGATTAGATATCTTTGAATATTTTTTATCTTTGTTATCCTCTAAATTAACCTTAAAAAATTCGTCACACTTACTCTTAAGCTTATCTTGTTTATATAAAAACAATTTATTTAAAGTTATTAAGTCCTTTCTTTTATGGAGACCTGAAAAGAATAAAGGTTCTTTGGCAAGATTACATAAATATTCTTGTCCTGCTCCATCCAAATAGTAACTTTCAACTTCTTTAAGAGTCATTACTCTTCTTGCATTACTTGGGCATCCTCCCCAAAAAGGTTTTGGAAAAGGTAACACACTATTTTCATATGCAACGTTAGAGCACCACTTTTCAGATAAAGCATAACTAATAGTATTAGTATTTAATATAATAAATAGAGATAACATAATTAGTTTTGCAAAATATATCATATTTTATTTACCACTGAATAAATCTTTATTATTTGTAATTAAAGTAGCAAGGACAGCCAACACAACTGCCATCATTTTAAATGCATAGTTCATGTGATTACACTAGCAAGTTAAGTTTTATTTGTGAAGTAGTTAGAGTGTGAGCATTTAAATGCAACACGGATGGAATACGTAAGTGATTATTAGTACGGATATATACTTAAAACTATAGAGACATCTAAATGTATCATTTAAATGACCATTTAAGTGAACATTTAAGTGTCACATTATAAGTGTATTTAATAAGTTTTTTAATACTAAAATTAATAATCATTTATAATTATAAATCATTTAAATGTTACATTTAGATGTACATATAAGTTTTACAGTTAAGTGTATTTTACAAGTATTTCTAATACTAAAATCTATAATCATTTATAATTATAATTCATTTAAATGTTACATTTATATGTATTTTTTATAATAGTAATAAGTAAGTAATAAGTAAGTAATAAGTAAGTAATAAGTAAGTAATAAGTAAGTAATAAGTAAGTAATAAGTAAGTAATATCTTATACTCTAATGGAGTATAGTGGTACTCATACGTACCATAAAAACCTTGCTATTTTAGTGTATTTATAGTATACTACATATACCCCAAAAAGACAGTATTTATTCGTGCAAAGCTATAGTTTGCAATGATTTTCCTTATTAATAGAAAGGTATATATGACCGTTATAGAACATAAGTATTTTGAGCATCCAGATGTATGTATAAGACATCTTGAATGGACAGCATTTCAACACATTCTTTTTGATAAAGATTGGAATAAACTTAGAGATGCTATTCCAGAATATGACCAAAGACCATTCTATTGGCTAGAGCATTTTCATGCAAAAGCAAAAGAGAAACATCATCTAATCAAAGGAAAGTTGTACAAGAAAGACATCACATCTATGGAAGATTTTTATCGTGAATTAGATAAACTCCTTAAACCCAAACCATTAGGTAAGGCACTTAAAGATAAGAAACAAAGAACGGCTCAATCAGCTTATCAAAAAGAGCAATTAGGTGATGCTTACATAGATAATAAGCTACTCATATCTAAAGCTAAACAATCTGCCTTTCAGTTAGCTGAACATAATGCTGATAAAGATATGATAGTAACAAGAGCTAATGAGTTAGTTAAAGAACATTTAAATGAAGCATTATCACCTGAACAGCTTAACACTCTAATCAATTTGATTGAAAGACAAGTTGATAAGCATCTCAGGTTAGATAGAGTTGAAGCATCTATAATAGATACAGATAATAAGAATATGTACTTTATGTGGGGTAAGATTAAGAGACAAATTGTGAAGAAAGATACATTTGCATGGACAAATGCATTAGCAGCTAAAGAAGCTCGTTGCTCCAAAGGTGATGTGAAAGCTATTATGAGAAATCTAGAAAAGCTAGGTGCAATTAAGTGCATACAAAAAGGTAAGAGTGGTAGCTTTACTAGAAGAGCTAATCTGTATCGCAGGGAAGTTTAAAGGAAGTTGTAATTTGTTATATAACTTGAATAAACTTTACCTTGCACAACTATTTTGATTAAACTGTCAGTATGAAAAAACTATTCGTCACATTGTCATTTTTGATTTTAGTCATTTGTATCTCTTCACAGAGTTGGGCGTTACCACCTTGTAATACAAATATTAACATAAATAAATGGGATAAATGCGTTGGAGAGAATTGGGATAAAAGTGGTTTTTATCGAGGAGAATTTTTTAATGGTATAGAAAATGGGGTTGGTGAGTTAAGAATTAATAAAAAAAGATGGCATCGAGGTAATTTTTTTAACGGAAAATTTCATGGGTTAGGCGTAAGAATTGATACAACAGGAAACACTTTATCAATTGTTATTGGAAATTGGAAAAATGGAATTCTTATAAAAGGGTTATTGGTTTCAAAATATGGAAAATATTATGGTAATTGGAATAATCAAAAATTTGATGGAAAAGGTTTTTTTATAGACAATAAAAGTAAAATTACTTTTGGAAACTATGAAGAGGGGACGTTAATAAATAACCAATTAAAAAAAAATGCTGACAAAAAATGTAAAAAAAATGAAATGAAGAAATGTTTTGGTTTAAAGGGGAAAGAGGATAATTTTGTAGCAGGCGAATTTGAAAGTAAGAAATTAAATGGTTATGGGTATATCAAAGATAAAAACTTTGAATTTTTTGGAATTTTTAAAAACAATACGAATATTGGTAATGGTGCTATGATTTTTAAAAATGGTGACCTTTACTATGGTAACTTTAAAGGATTAAGACCGTTTGGTTCAGGACTTTCAATTTCCCAAAGACCTTTCTTAATAACTTATCTTGGAAATCATGATAAACATGGTTTAAATGGAAATGGAGTAATGTTTGCAGATAATAATGAAGAAAACACCTTGAAACATATGTCATCATATTTTGGCAAGTTTAAAAATCATGAGTTTTCTGGTGCAGGATTAAAGATTAGTAATAAAGGTTCTTTTTTTTATGGTGAATGGAAATTTGCTATGCCAAATGGAATTGGTTTTAGTGTAGCAGAAGATGGAAAATATGTAGGTGATTGGGTCAATGGTCAGAAACAAGGTTTGGGATTATTAATTAAAAATAGAAATAATACCTTTGTAGGTGAATTAATTAATAATAAACCTCATGGAATGGGAGTTATGTATCATAAAAATAAAGAAAATAAAGAAGGGCAATGGGGGCATGGAAAATTTTTAACGAAGAGTGAAGTAGATGATAAGGTAAAAAAATATGTTACCAGCTCACCTACATTAGAAAATTTTTCAAGTTTTTACCCTAACCTTTTAAAAAACAAAGAACAAAAATCCAAATCTTCAACAATAGTAAAAAACCAACTAGATTCTAAGTTTTCCAATAAATCTATTAATGTGAACTTTAAATCTATTTCCAAAAGACCAGATGACATTGCTGTTATTATTGGAAATGCCAACTACAAGAAAATGGGTAAAGACATACCAAACGTAAATCCTGCCTATGCTGATGCAGCAGGTATTAAACAATACTTCATGAAAGCTAAAGGCATTAAAGAAGGTAATATTATTTACCTTAAAGATGCTACAGGTTCACAACTTGCAAGTGTCTTTGGCAATGAAAAGTCCTACAAAGGTAAACTCTTTAACTACATCAAACCTAACAAATCAAATGTATATATTTACTATGCAGGTCATGGTGCTCCGGGTGAAGAAGGTGATGCTTACCTTGTGCCTACTGATACTGATTCACAAACTATACAGTTTACTGGATATCAATTATCAACTCTGTATTCTAACTTAGGCAAACTTCCTGCTAAGTCTGTGACCGTAATATTAGAAGCGTGTTTCTCTGGTGGCAGTCAATCTGGTTCACTTATATCAAAAGCATCTCCAATTGTAATTACACCTAAAAAAACAATGATACCTGCAAATGTTAAAGTGATAGCTGCAGGTTCTGAGAGACAAATGGCATCATGGGAAGAAGATAGCTCACATAGTCTGTTCACTAAATACTTCCTAAAGGCTATGAGTGGTGAAGGTGATAGTAATAAGGATGGCAAGGTAAGTGATGCAGAGTTGAAGGAATACTTATCTGATACAATGACGTATTATGCACGTAGGTATTATGGTCGTGACCAGAAAGTGCAAATACATAATGGTGGGTAGTAGATGAACTATGCATTTAAAATGATGGCAGTTGTGTTGGCATTATTGATGCCTCATAAATTAGTCTTAGCTGAAAAATTACCTCTAGATTGTAAAATTATCAAAAGAAATGTTGAAAATATGATTAAGAATAATAAGTCATGTGGATTAGCAAAACCTCAATCTTGTTATTCAATGGAAGTTGTGAGCGCACAAAAATATAATAGCCTTGAGTACCAAATATATATTGAAGGAAACTTGTCTAAATCATATTTGCAAGTATTAGAAGAAAGAGATAACACATTTTCCAATAGTTTAATTTTTCATTCTATTAATAATAAAACACAAACAATAAATTATATTTTTGAAGACAAAAGTTTTTCTTCAAAATCTAATTTAGCAGAAAATGAAAATTGTAATTTTTTAGATTTATTTAGAGGAATAAAATCTTTGCCTTTAAATGCATCTTATAATGATGAAATGGATATAGATAATATTCCAAAATGGTGTCTAAATATTCGCCTATCAAAAAAATCTCTTATTTCTTGTGGTATTGGAGAATCTAAAAGCAAACATATAGCGAAAGATATTGCGCTTCTAAATGCTAGAACACAAATAGGAGATGCCTTAGATTCAGAAATAACAAGCAAAAGAAATGAATATTTTAATTATAATGGAATTATGTCAAGAATTAGTATTGGAAAAAGTGAAATCCTAAAGATGGAAACTTTAAAAAGTTATACTCATTTTGTAAATAATAAGTATATCCACTATAACTTAACAGAATACCCCATTTTAAACCTCAAGAAGTTACCTTTAAATAAAACTGCTGATGAAGCCATGAAAGAATTGGAAGCTAAAATAAACAATATAAAAAAATAAAATAATAAACTACACGCATACGTAGAACAGAATGTTGTCCAACAATCATCTGGCTCACAAACACCTGAACTACAAGGAGATAAAGACAGAGTGCTTGTGCAGTTTAATTAGGACTATCATTCCTGCTCATTTAAGAGTCACCAAGAGTCAAAGCTACACACTCATATGTCATAGATTCTGAATACACTAAAAGCTCTCAGTAGACTCTGGATTGGATTTAAATTGGTTAACACTTATTTGACCCCATCTGTCTAAGAGCACAACTATATAATACGTATAGGGCGGCACTGGCTCTAGCATGGGGGGTCATTTAAAATGATACATATAAGTGTCTTTAACATCTAAATATAATTATCATTTACGTAAGGCTATTCCATTACCGGAACATTTCTTAACTGTGAAAGAAACTGTGAAAGAAAACGTGCCTGTTGACACGGATTCAGGAATACATAATATGAGGCTACTGCTTATGTTCAGTTGTAAGTGGTGCACTTGAAGTGAATAGAACTACTTCTCAGCCGCACCATTCCTAAATTTAACTCATTGTAATTATTAAATTATTCTTCTTTAACAAAAAGGTATGAAACAAAGTGAGGAACATTTGGTGCCTATGTTTACTGGATAACTTTTGTTTTTGTTGACATAATATTTTTCATAGAACTAGAATCATTTAATTAAAAATAAAACATAATATATGGGAGGTAATTATGAAATTTATATTTTTAGGTAATTATAGTAATGCAGGTCTTGAAGGATTCATAAAAAATCCAAGTCAAGATAGAAAATCTGTAATCTCTGGTATGATGAATAAAGCTGGTGGAACAATGGACAGTATTTATTTAACTAGAGGTAATTATGACGTAGTTGTTGTAGGAGATGCACCTGATTTTGAAACAGTTGGCGCTATCAAAATGATGATAATGGCTACGGGAGCATTTAAAGAAGCAGTAATCTTAGAAGAAACAGATTTTAATAAAATAGCTAAGAAAGCGTCTGATATAGCAAGTTCGTACAAGGCTCCCAACTCATAAATATTTTAAATTTCTGAATGTATGAGTCAAATTAGTTTTAATTCCTGACTCATACAGCCACTATAACCTCATCCCATGTAACATTAACTCTGATTACACTAACGCTGCTGTATGACTCTGTATGAGTCATTAAAATGATTAACATTTAACTTATATCTTTCATAGCCTCTGCCATTTTTTGACTGTCATCATAAAAATTAAACTCTACCTCTAAACCTTCTTTAATAACAAAATGGTGAATAGATTTTGAATTTAAGTTGTCAGCTGTGATATTAACAAAAACACAAACATCTGTTTCATTTGAAACAACTTTTTCAATATCAAGATTAAATCCGGGCCAAATTTTATCTAGTTTAGCAATAACATTTTCTAAAAATGATTGAAAACCAATGTATGTACCAGATAAAGAATGGTTCCCATTAATATTAATTTTACATTCAGGATGGTATATTTTGGCTAGAGACTCCATGTCACCTTCTGCAAAGTTCTTATATCCACCTAAAACAATCTCTTCAGCTGTCATTTTTTTCTCCCTGTTTTATTATTAAGTCTTAGTCTATACAAAAAATTAATTTTTTACCAACACCCCATCTGCTGTAGACCCTATGTATAGATATATATGTAATTATTATCTAACTATAAGAACATTTGTATGTATCACTTAATTGACCTATCCATGTATGGGCATTGGGGGTGTGTACGTTATCTGTATATGGAGTCTGCAGCAGATGGATGTTGCAAAGTTCAGAATTATTGCAGGTTACTTATAATTATCTAATACCATTTTTTTAAACCCTTCACTAGGCCATTCAATTATCATAGTTATATCAGGCTTATCTTTTTTTAATTTCATAAATTGATTTATTATATTCTTTGAGAAAAAGTTTCCTTCTAAATAAATTTGTTTGATAGCTTTTTGATTGTATGCCCAATCAATTATTTTTTGTCCTCCAATATCAGTAATTCCACACTCAACAAATGCTATGGTAGAGGTTGTAGTTGGAAGTACATTAAGAATTTTAATAATGCCTTCATCTTTTAAATCTTTATTAAAACTCATGCTAATTGTTTTTAGTACAGGTACTTTTTGATGGCTGATTTTTTTAATAGCATTGGATATTTCATCTGCATCCAAGATATTCAAATTAGCTCTTCTAATAATTAAATCATAACTATTATTTGAAGATGTTAATTCTTTGGCAACCTTTAAAGATTTAGGTTTGTCTATTTTGGTAAGTGCAGCAATAAGATGACCCAAACCTTGATTATTTGATGTAATGGAGGCGTTTGAACTTAAAATTGGTAAACTAATAAACAAAAGGTTTATTAAAATAAATTTTATAAAAGTATCCATATTAATAACATAACCTAAACAAAAATACCTCGTAAAGTGTTAACCCTGCTTTAAGTCATTTTAGATATAAAATATATTTTACTTGTTAAGATAGTATTTAAAGAGGATAAGTTATTTAATTAAGTAAAAGGATTATAAATGTCTAAAAAAGAGAAATATATATTTACAGATTCATTATTCTCAGAGATTGTACTTGCAATTCTGATAGGGTTTCCATTAGGGTTTTGTACTCTTGGATTGTATTAGTGAAAATTATTGAATATATTCTTTTAGCATAAATAATCCCAACACAATATAGCACACAAAATCTGTACTTTTTTGTTTATGTCAAATGTCTTAATTTTATACTAAAATTATTAATGCTCTCAATACAGATATTGAATGTTAATTGGTTTGATTGCTTTGACCGGAGGAAAGTATGACAATTGAGGTGACATAAATAAAATGGATGTTGCTCTTAAAGTTTTAATGCTTCCAGTTTTTTTTTGTTATATGATAAAACTAATAACAATCCCTTTTAACAACCAAAAATAGGACAGAGTTAGATAGGAAATGAAAAGAATATTTTCATTAATATTATTAATAATAATTTCTAATAAGGCAATAGCATCCGTAAAAGGTGAAACTCTAATATGTGATAAAGATACAAGGGGTTATAACTTCATATCTAAGAATGAAGTGAAAATATTAGGTATAAATTTAAATGAACTAAACACATTTTCTATTAATCATTCATATGAAATAACTGAAAATGCAATCTTTATTAAACAACCACTTACAGCATTGGACAAAGAAGAAACATCTAAACCAATTGGTTGGATATTTAGAAGAAACTTAGATTACGTATCATTAGATTATATTAATGGTGACTGGAGTAGAAAGTTTTTATGGAGTTGTGAAATAACTACATCAGAGCAATTAAACATAAGAATAAAAAATAAGTTAAATGAATTAATTAAAGTTAATGGTAAAAAACTTTAACTAATCTATCCCTGCCACATACAGACTCACACACCTACACTAACCACATCTCATGCACCATTGACTCTGATTACATTAACCCTGCTGTATGACTCTGTATGAGACATTAAAAATGGTTAACAATATATTCACCCTATCTGCTGCAGAGCCTGTGTATATATTACGTAGGTAGGTGGGGTGGTTCATGCTTGGGGTAGGATTACACTTTAAGTGATACATACAAGTGTTAATATAGTTAGGTATATTTATACATATCCATACCCACTTACTCTGTACTGGTAACGGTTAATTTAGTGTAGACCATTATGTGCCTGTTGACACGGATTCAAGAATACATAGACTAAATATTTCATAATTAATTTTATAAAGGTGTATGCATGATAGGTGTTACAGTAACAGTAAAATTACAAAACAAACTTGCTAAAGATTCTATAGTTATGAGTTTAAAAAATGTAAGTCAACACTTGTTTAGTGAAGATAGAGGACTATTGATGAGATGTTTTACAAATGTCTCCGACACTCAGGTTGATATGTTTCATTTGTGGAAAGATAAATCTTATCAATTAAAAACGAGGAAAGAATTCTCTTCTAAATTTTGGGAAGATATTAAAGATATGGGTGGAGTTGTTTCTATGACAGAAGGTGAGTGTGAAGTTGAAATGTCATCATTAATAAATTCATCTTTAGTTAAGATGAAATAAAAAATCAAACCTGGCACTTAAATATTTTGTTAATGATTTATTTATTAAATTAGTCAATCCCTGAATCATACAGGCTCACACAGCCACTATAACCACATCTCATTCACCCATCCTTGAGTCTGATTACATTAACCCTACTGTATAACTCTGTATGAGTCGTTGTAATGATTAACACTTTACGAGGTGTGTTTATTTTACTTAAAGTATAATTATGTACATAGAATATTTTGAAACTATCAGTCTTGCTGTAATTTTATGCTCTGTTTTTTTTGGAGGAATAGTTAAAGGTTCTGTTGGTATTGGAATGTCCATGTTTTCAGTTCCATTAATAGCTTTTATTTTACCTCCTACTAAAGCAATGATGCTTTTATGCTTTCCAGTTATAGTAACTAACTTTATCCAAATGGATATTAAAAGAGGGATAAGCAATTATAGGTTTTTCCCTATGTTTATAACACTTTTTATAGGGATACTTATTGGTGGAAAGTTAATATTAAGTCTAGATTTGAAAACAATTTCAATAATTATTGCATTAACAATTATTATTTTTACATTAATTAATTTTTTAGGGTTAAATTTAGCTAATCTTAAACCAATATATGAGAAAAAATTATCAATCATTATTGGTTTTTTTTCAGGTGTTCTGGGTGGAATATCTACATTTTATGCACCTCCTATAATAACCTTTTTAGTTTCATTAAATTTAGAGAAAGAGAATTTTATTAGAACTACAGCAACAATGTACTTTCTAGCTTCCATACCATTATACTCATCTCTTATTTATCATGGTTTAGGAAATTTTTATGATTTGTTACTTAGTTTTGTTATTACTGCTCCAGCATTGTTAGGACAATATTTTGGAACTAAAATTAGAAAGAGATTATCTAATACAATTTTTAGAAAAACTATTTTATTAATTTTAATTATTATTGGTTTTTCACTGCTGATTAAAAATTTATAAAATATTAATTTAGTTGATATAAAGACCTTATATAATATAATTAAATTTTGTTTCAATTTGAGATTATTTATATGCAGAAATTCACTAATATTTTTATTTTTTTTCTTTCCTTTTGGGCTATATCTACAATTATATCATTCTATTTTGATGTATATGTTCTATTTCCTTTTACATTATTAGAAAATAATGAAATACCATATAATAACCTGATTGCAATTAGGCTTGCAATACTTGCTACTTTTGCATTTTATGGATTAATGCATTTTTTGCATGGAAGTAAAGAAGTATATCCAATTCACTTTTTAAAAACATTTTTATTTATGCTTTCAATTATGGGATTAACTGTTTTCCTTAAAGGATATGCAGAAGTTTCTCTGAAACAATGGTTGCTTTTATTGTTTTTTTTCTGTGTAGCAACAATTCTACATCTAGCTACTGGTTCAAAAAACAGACGTTTTGGCAAGAAATGATTAATAAAATAATCTACTTTTCCAACTAACTCTAATTTCAAACTTAATTGGTTATCTCCTTAACAATCCCCATCTGCTTTATGCCCTATACCCATGTGTGGGGAGTGTCATTTATTTGATACAAATACGTATTATTTTATTCATACGAAATTAAAGCAGGTTAAACTGTACACGACATATCTTGACCACAGCATAACGGTGATTTAATTTTTCCGTGATCATTAGGACATTTTGAAATTTGTACATTTGAACCATTATCTAACTCTAAGGTATCATTTATTAAAGTTTCATCACATTTACCACATGTTGCATTTACAGACATTCCACACTTATTGCATTCATAAGTTGCCATAATAAACTCCTTTAAATGTTATTTTTAAATTTTTCATTATAAATTTGAACATATTAAGTTTAAATAGCAATTTTTTTTTATTAATATTAATTATTGCTAATTAAAACTTAATCTTAGAACTCCATCCCATGCGCTATTGTCTATGATCACATTAACTCTGCTGTGTGACATTGCATGAGCCATTTAAATATTAAATAATTTACAAAGTATAATTACTTCAATATAGCCAACTTTTTAGATGTTGATTTTCTAAATTAAACTTTTCTAATAACCTTTTTACAACGTCACCAATAGAAACTATTCCTATTAATAATTTATTTTCAACAATAGGAATATGTCTAATTTTATTTTTTGACATTATATCCATTATGGTTTCAGATTTTGTGTTTTTATTAATAGTTATAACTTTAGATGTCATAATAGATTTTATATGAGATTTCTTAAAATCTACTGATAGATTGTTAGATATTTCTCTTATGATGTCTCTTTCTGATATAATTCCTGATAGCTCCATATTATCATTTAGAACAGGTAGAGCTCCTATACTATTTTTGGCTAATAATTTTATAGCATTATATGTAGTTTTATTCTCATTTATGGAGATTAAATTTCTTGTTAGCAGTTGAGATATCAAAATATTTTCATTGTTTGAATTCATTTCATCCTCCCAATATTACAATACTTATTAACACTTTCACAACTAAAGATATCAAATTTATGAAACAAAATAAATAATCTAAATTAACAATAATAGAAATTAACCCGTAGTTATGGTATTGAATGTAAATTCATAAATAAATCTAATAGTGTTGCATGTGGATGTAACAAATATATAAGATAAAATTAATAATGATCGAATTAACTAAAAATCAATTAAATAGCTATTCTCATCAAATTTTAGACGATTATGATTCTAAAAATCCTAGCACCTTATTTAAAGATAAAATTACAATAAGCAATGAAGATGCTTGGCGCATTCAATCTGCTGTAACCGATTTAAGACAGAAAAGAGGTGAAGAAGTTATAGGTTATAAAATTGGATGTGTTTCCAAAGACACTCAACTTAAAATGGGTTTTACAAAACCAGCTTGGGGAAGACTTTGGAAACATGAATTATACTCTGATGGGGTTACTTTAGAAAAAAATAATTATTCAAATCCTGCAATGGAAGCTGAATTTGGTGTTATATTAAAGCGTGACTTAAAACCTGATTTAGTGAATTTAGATTATATACTAGATTCAATTGAAACCATTCATCCTATAATTGAAATACATAATCTTGTTTTCAATGGCAACCCACCTTTTGGTGCAGAACTTCTTGCTAACAATGCAATCCATGCTGGTGTAGTAATAGGAAAGCCAACTAAAGGAAACATCAAAGCTGGAATTACTGACCTAAAACTTATATTTGACAAAGAGATAATTGATACATGGTCAGACAAAAAATGGCCGCATGATATGTTGTCAGAAGTAGAGTGGTTAGTTAAAGAACAAGATAAAATAGGTAATGTTTTAAAAAAAGGTAACTTGATTTTAACTGGGGCATATGGACTTCCAATTCCTATAAATGATAACAAATTAATAGAGGTTACATCTTCTTTATTTGGAAATGTGTCTGCTATTTTTCAATAAAATTGAATAATGATACCCAACTTACATAGAAACATGCAATCATTATAGCCACAAATCATAAAAGATTTATTCTGATTTGATTGACACTGCACTTTTACTATGTAAAAAACATCAAGATAGTTAGCACTTTACAAGATACTCTTGTTAAGCTTAACGTTTAGAAATACTTTTAGATTCGTTTTTAATTTTTTCTTCTAAATGACCAATCATAATCCTTCTCATATATTCAGCTCTTGCGAGATCTGTAAAAGAATATTCACGTATATCGTCATTTGTTATCCTTATAGAAAAATTATAAAAAGCTCCTGTTTTTTTTATACTAGATGCACTTCCAGATGCTATTTTTCTTGTGTTCACTAAAGTACCAAATTTAGTTTCAATGATATTAGTCATTTAAATTCCTCCTTTTAGCTATGCTATCAATCATATACTTAAATCAATAAAGAGGTCAAATAATTATATAAGTATTTAAATATTTTAGATGAAAGTTAACAATATTCATACATGACGTGAGATCTGTCAGATGTATGTTGTCTGACTTCTGAGCTCCAACGTCCTTCTTCAACCGCTAGAGACCATTCTTTGCTTTGCACAACATCTGGGCTATCTATTTCGTACATAGCTATAAATTTTTGTGCTGGAGCATTCATTGATTTTGTCTCGCCACCGATTGAAAAATTAAAGGATGTTCCTTTACCTCTTGTTACCTTGTTCACACCAGGTACTTTTAAAAGATAGGGAATATGTTCTTCATCGTAAATCTCATTGAATAAATTTTCATACTCTTTTTTAACATTCATAGAAACTACAAAAATATATTTTGAATTTGCCACAATACCCTCCCTAACTCTCTTTTTGTAAGATTTTATTAGAAATTGTTTTTCTCTTTTATTCAACTTTTTAATTTCTAATTCTCTTTTGGTTGCATTACTTCTATTTAGAGAAAGCTCTTTATAGACTAGTTTAAGTGGTAAACGCCCACGTAAATATTTAGAGCCATGTCCTGAGGTATGTTGTTCTATTCTTTTATCTAAGTTTTTTGTGATTCCAGTATAGAGTGATTGGTCTTTACATTTTAAAATATAAATTATCCAATTCATTTCTATTCTGCTCTATTTATTGTTTGTCATATTTATAAATACATCTTCTAGGCTTACATCTTTTGTTGATAAATCTAGAATATCTAAGCTTGAGTTATATAACGTTTTAATAATATTTTTCATAGAGGTTTCGCTAGGCTTAAAAATGATCTCCAAAGTATCAGAAACAATTTTAACGGTACCAATTTTTTTAAGACTAATTTTATCTTTATCAGAAATCTTTTTCTTTTTAAGTTTAATATAAATTATTTTTTCATTAAACTTTGTTAGTAATGATTGTTTATTTTCGTTAGCAATTATTTTTCCTTTGTTAATTATTGCTATATCGTCACACAAATACTCAGCTTCTTCTAAGTAATGAGTTGTCAAAATTATTGTAACACCTAGCTTATTTAAGTCTTTAAAATGCTGCCATAATTTTTGCCTCAATTCCACATCAACACCAGCTGTGGGTTCATCAAGTATTAAGATAGGAGGGGAGTGAACCATTGCTTTTGCGACCAATAATCTTCTTCTCATTCCTCCAGATAATTTTCTACTATATGACTTAGCTTTATCACTTAAATCCATTAATTTTAGTAATTCTTTTGTCTTACGAAAAGCTTTAGGAACATTAAACATTCCTGAATGTAAGTCTAACAACTCATCAGGAGTAAAAAAAGCGTCTATATTTAATTCTTGTGGCACTACACCAACAGCTAATTTTGATTGTTTTCTCTCTTCTTCTATATCCATACCCCAAACAGACACATACCCAGAGCTTTTTAATACAATTCCTGATATTATATTTATTAATGTTGATTTACCAGCCCCGTTTGGTCCTAACAAACCAAACATAGATCCTGCTTTGACGTTTAATGACACATCATCTAATGCATAATGCTCATTTTCCCCTTGGTAAATTTTAGTAAGATTTTTTATTTCAAGGGCTAGCTTGTTTTTAGGTATTTGCCAATTTTCTGTTTTCATTCTAATTCTTTCTAATCAGATCATCTATGTTTTTATCTGTCTTAATGAAGTATAAAATTTATTATGAATTAATGACAATTATATTTAATTATCTATAATATGATCTCTAATATTTATCATAAATTAATTTTTAAATCACAGCTTTATAAATATTCTGATTTAAGCTTAATAAATTAAAACGAGTAGATATGAATAATGAGATGCAACAAAATACTAGGCCAGATCTAAAATTTAATGACCCTAATAATATACTTTTGATTGATGGGTCAGGGTATATTTTTCGTGCATTTTATGGATTACCCCCTATGACTAATAAAAATGGGGTCCCAGTTAATGCCGTATTTGGTTTTACCAAAATGCTCATAAAGCTTATTGATGATTTAAAGCCTCATTATGCAGCTGTTATTTTTGATGTATCAAGAAAAACCTTTAGAAACGATCTTTTTGAATTTTATAAGGCTAATAGATCAGAGCCCCCTGAGGACTTAATACCTCAATTTTCTCTGATAAGGGAAGCTACAGAAGCAATTGGATTACCCGTTGTTGAAATGGAAGGTTTTGAAGCAGATGATTTAATCGCAACTTATGCTAATATAGCTTTAAAATTAACAAAGAAGGCAATTGTTGTTTCTAGTGATAAAGATTTGATGCAACTTGTAGATCACAATACTCTGTTATTTGACCCCATGAAACAATTGTGGGTTGATGATGTTAAGGTTTATGAAAAATTTGGTGTACCACCTAAAAAAGTTATAGATGTTCAATCTCTTGCTGGTGATAGCAGTGACAATATTCCAGGTGTACCTGGTATTGGTATAAAAACAGCGGCTGAACTGATTAACGAATATGGAAGTTTGGATGAACTACTATTAAGAGCGGCAGAAATTAAACAAAATAAAAGAAGAGAAAATCTTATTGAATATGCTGATCAAGCAAGACTGTCACGTTCTCTTGTTACTCTTGAAAAAAACGTACCAATTATTTCAGAAATTGAAGATTTTAAAATTAATCCAGTTCTTGATTTAAATAAGTTAGTTCCTTTTCTAGAGACACATAACTTTAAAAGTTTAATAAACAAATTTAAAAATAATGATAGTAATGAGTTAATAGCTAGTAAATCTAATTCAACAGATTTTATAAAAAATGATATTATAGAATTCAAGGGCTCTTCAGATAAATATGAACTCATTAATAAAGCAACTTCATTAAAAGAATTTATTAGTAATTGTTATGGTCAATCAATAATATCAGTAGATTGTGAAACAAACTCCTTAGATGCTAAAACTGCTTTATTGATTGGTATTTCAATGTCCTATAGTGAAGGTAAAGCTTGTTACATTCCGTTGAGGCACGGTCTTGATTTAGATAATGATCAATCAGACTTTATCTTAGATAATAAAACATCTTTTTCTCAACTGCCTTTTCTAGAAGCAATAAGTTTAATTAGACCAATTTTAGAAGATAAATCTATTTTAAAAGTTGGCCATAATATTAAATACGATGCATTGGTAATGAAACAAAATCATAATGGCAATATTCTTCTTCATCCAATTGGCGATACTATGTGTTTATCTTATGTGGTTGATCCTGGAAAAGTTGATAATCATAAACTAGATAGCTTAGCAATGCGTGAGTTGAACCACACAACAATAAAATATGAGGATTTATGCGGGAAAGGTAAAAATAAAATTTCTTTTAATCAGTTGTCTCCCTCAGAAGCTCTTAATTATGCATCTGAAGACGCCGACGTAACCCTAGCTATTTATAAGAAGCTCCTTCCAAGATTAATAAATGATAAAAAATATACTGTTTATAAAAGATTAGAAAACCCATTGATAAATGTTTTAATGAAAATGGAAGATGAGGGCATTATTGTAAACCCAGTTAAACTAAAAGAAATTTCAAAAAATTTATCAGTAGAGATAAGCAAACTTGAAGATAAAATTTATAAGATGACAAGTAAAAAATTTAATATTGGATCACCAAAACAGTTAGGTGAAATTTTATTTGACGAAATGAAAATTGATGGAGGAAAACGTTCAAAAAATGGTTCATGGCAAACAAGTGTAGAAATTTTAGAAAATATGTCTATTTCAGGCCATGAAATAGCTGATTACATATTAGATTGGAGACATTTTTCAAAACTTAAAAGTACATATTCTGATGCCTTAATTAATCAAATAAACTCAGAAAGTAAAAGAGTTCATACAAGCTATTCAATGGTTGGAGCAAGTACTGGCAGGTTGTCTTCTTCAAATCCTAATCTACAAAATATTCCAATTAGAACAAAAGAAGGAAGATTAATTAGAACTGCTTTTGAAGCAAAAGAAGGTTTCAAATTAGTTTCTATGGACTATTCACAAATAGAATTAAGATTGATTGCACACATAGCAGATGAAAATAAAATGATAGAAGCTTTTAATAACGAATTAGATATTCATGCAGATACTGCTTCAAAAGTTTTTGGAATTCCAATTGCTAATATGACAACAGATATAAGAAGAAAAGCTAAAGCAATTAACTTTGGGATAATATATGGTATCTCATCATATGGATTAGCAAAGCAGTTAAAATGTTCACCAAGTGAAGCTAAGTCTTTTATAAATTCTTACTTTGATAGGTTTCCTAAAATAAAAGATTACATGGAAGAAACTAAAAATAGCCTTTATAATGATGGTTATGTTGAAACTTTGTTTAGCAGACGAATTTATATCAATGGTGGAGACTCAAAAAACCAAAATATAAGAGGTTTTGCAGAGAGACAAGCAATTAATGCACCTATTCAAGGAACAGCAGCAGATATAATAAAAAATGCAATGATACAAATTGATAAAAATTTACTAAATTATAACGAAGATGTCTCTATGCTTATGCAAGTTCATGACGAGTTAGTGTTTGAAATTAAAAATGAAAAAATTCATAATATTGAAAATATTATTGTGCCAATTATGGAAAATGCAAATTTACCAATGGTGCCTTTGAATGTGAAATTAAAAGTTGATACTGGATACGGTAATAATTGGGCAGAAGCGCATTGATTTTAGTTTTATCATAAATTAACAAAATTTAACCTTGAATAAACCTTAATTTTACACTCATATCATACTATTTAAGAATATTTTCAAATTAATAGGTGATTAATGAGTGAAAAAATTATTCTCGTAGACGATGATAGTAATATCTTAACTTCTGTTTCTCTGGCGTTAAAATCCGAAGGGTGGTCAGTAGAAACATATAATGATGGAGAGCAGGGACTTATTGCACTTCAAAGAAATAATCCTGATATCGCGATCCTAGACATTAAAATGCCTAAATTAGACGGGATGGAAGTTTTAAAAAAACTTAGAATTTCTAGCAATATACCTGTAATTTTTTTAACTAGTAAAGATGACGAAATAGACGAGGCTTTAGGGCTTAGGATGGGTGCTGATGATTATATTACAAAACCATTTTCTCAAAAATTACTTGTTGAAAGAATTAGAGCAGTTTTGAGAAGAAGTTCTTTAAAAAACTCAGACGTATCTGATAAAGTTATACAAAGAAATAATCTATATCTTGATCCAGATAGGCATCTTTGTAAATGGAAGGATCTAGAGGTTAAGCTTACGGTTACGGAATTTTTAATATTAAATTCATTAGCCTTCAGGCCAGGACTAGTTAAAAGTAGAGATCAACTTATAGATACTGCTTATGGAGAAACTATATATGTAGATGATAGGACTATTGATAGCCATATAAAGAGAATGAGAAGGAAATTTAGATTTTTTGATAAAACTTTTGACCATATTGAAACCTTATATGGAGTTGGGTATAGATATAAAGATGAATAGAATTGGCTAAAATTATAAAAATTTTAAAAAAGATATATTTGCCCTTAAAGACCAGAATTTTAGTAATAATTTTATTACCAGTCTTATTGTATCCAATAATTATTATTTATTTCAATAAATATCAGGATATTTTAATTAGATCTGAATTTGCAGCTATTGAACGACAAGGTTTAACCTTAACCAAAGCTCTTGCTTTAGCAGAAAATCAATATGGCTTAATTCAAAGAAATCAAGTTTCTAGCCCTGCATTACAAAGTTTAATTCCTAAGGTTAAGTATGGTTCAAATATAAGGGCTATGCTTTTTGATATGCATGGAAACCTAATTGCAGACACAAAGGCTAGTATGAAATATAGTCCTTTTGTTAAAGTAAGTCCGTTGCCTTCAGTCAAAAATAATTCGCCACTCGAAACATATTTAACAAGTTTTGTTTCTTTATTTTCAAATTTAATTTCAAAACCATTAAATCTGCCTTTATATAAAGATAATATAAGATTTACGCTTGATAATTTTCCAGAAATAATAATCGCACTAAAGGGTAATATTACTAAAGTGTCAAGACAAGATGCTAATGGTAAACTTTTTCTATCTGTTGCACTGCCGATCAAAAATATCCGCATGGTAAGGGGCGCTGTACTTCTTTCAGTGTCAGGTGAGAAAATTGAACAAGAATTAATTGATTTAGAGACAGAACTTTTTAAAGCATTTGGATTAATTTTACTAGCCACGTTCAGCTTAGCTTTTTATTTTGGGAGATCTATTACTAATCCAATAATTAAATTAGCAAAAGAAGCAGACAAAATCTCTGAAGATAAAATGCAGAAAACTGTAAATTTAACGGAACTAAAATCTAGAAAAGATGAGATAGGGAATTTAGCAAAATCTTTCTACCAAATGACAAGAGAGCTACAAAGTCGGATAGATCATATTGCAGAATTTGCAGCTGATGTTGCTCATGAATTAAAAAACCCTATTTCGTCTATAAGATCTGCATCAGAAACCATTGGTAAGATTAAAAATATTAAAGAACAAACACAGCTTATAAAAGTTATACAAAATGATGTAGCAAGGGTTGATAGATTAATAAATGATATATCTGCAGCTTCTAGACTTGATGCTGAGCTATCTAGAATTGAAATGACTAAAATTGATATTACGGATTTGTTAAGCACTTTGATTGATATAAGATCTTCAACAATAAATTGTAATATTAATTTTTCTAAAGAAGTTGATAAATCTTATATTTGGGGAAATGAAAATAGAGTTGCACAAGTTTTTGATAATTTAATTCAAAATGCTGCCTCTTTCTCAACAAAAAACTGTACCATAGATATTAGGTTAGAGAAAAAATTAGATAAAATAATTATTTTAGTAGAGGATAATGGCCCAGGTTTTTCTGAGATTGGTATTAATAAAATATTTGATAGATTTTATACTGAAAGACCTAAAGCTGAGAAGTTTGGTAATCACTCTGGATTAGGCTTGTCAATTTCAAAGCAAATTATAGAAGCTCATGGCGCTACTATAAAAGTGTTCAACAGATTAGACAAAAATCAAAAATGTATTGGAGCTACTGTAAGGACTGTATTTAATGCATTAAACTAAATATTTAAAACTATCATTTCATAGTTTGCAGTAAAAAAAATTAAATGTTATAAAACCACAATAATTTTAAAGGATAAACATGACAGATTACTCAATCACAGATATAAGTCTCGCAGAATGGGGAAGTAAAGAAATCTCAATAGCTGAAACAGAAATGCCTGGACTTACTGCCTGCAGGGAACTATTCGGAAAAGATCAACCATTAAAAGGAACTAGGATTGCAGGTTGCTTACACATGACAATCCAAACAGCAGTTTTAATTGAAACTTTGATTGCTCTTGGAGCTAGTGTCAGATGGGCTAGTTGCAATATTTTTTCAACACAAGATCATGCTGCAGCTGCGATAGCTAAACAAAATATTCCAGTTTTTGCTAAAAAAGGTGAAACACTAAAAGAATATTGGCAATATGTTGATCAAATTTTCACTTGGTCTGATGGATCAGTGGCTAACATGATCCTTGACGATGGTGGAGATGCTACTCTTTATATTATATTAGGAGCAAAAGCTGAGAATGGAGAGAAAATTCTTGCTTCTCCAGCAAATGAGGAGGAAGAGGCTTTAAAGGCTCAAATTCTCTTTAGATTGGATAGTTCACCTGGTTGGTTTACAAAGGTAAGGGATAGCATAAAAGGGGTAACGGAAGAAACTACTACTGGTGTTCTAAGATTGTACCAGATGGCAGAAAAAGGTGACCTCCCATTTCCCGCCATCAACGTAAATGATTCAGTTACAAAATCTAAATTTGATAATCTGTATGGCTGCAGAGAATCTTTGGTTGACGGTATCCGAAGAGCTACTGACGTAATGTTGTCGGGTAAAGTAGCCGTTGTCGCCGGTTTTGGTGATGTTGGTAAGGGATCAGCTGCTTCACTTCGACAAGGCGGCGCAAGAGTTATAGTAACTGAAGTCGATCCTATATGTGCATTACAAGCTGCAATGGAAGGATACGAAGTTTGTTCCATGGAAGAAGCCTGTCCTAGGGGTGATATATTCGTTACTGCAACAGGTAATAAAGATGTGATAACAGTTGATCACATGAGGGATATGAAAGATAGAGCAATAGTGTGTAACATCGGACACTTTGACTCAGAAATTCAAGTTGAGTCTTTACAAAACATGAAATGGTCTGAAGTCAAGCCACAAGTTGATGAAGTTGAATTCCAAGATGGAAAAAGGTTAATCGTTTTAGCTAAAGGCAGGCTCGTTAATTTAGGTTGTGCTACAGGTCATCCTAGTTTTGTTATGAGTGCTTCTTTTACAAATCAAGTTCTTGCTCAGATTGAAATTTGGGAAAAATTCAATGAATATGATAATAAAGTCTATACTTTACCAAGACATTTAGATGAAAAAGTAGCTAAACTTCATCTAGATAAAGTAGGTGCAACATTATCTAAGTTATCAAAAGAACAAGCAGATTATATTGGTGTTCCAGTAAAAGGTCCATTCAAATCTGATAATTATAGATATTAAATTATGAGATCAATATCAGAGTTTGTTGTTAAATCTGAAATTGAAATGAGAAAATTAGGTTATTCATTAACAAACTTATTTCAATCTCAGGACTTAATTACTTTTACTGGTGACTTAGGTGTGGGAAAAACTTTTCTTTGTAAGTCTATTATTAATAAACTTACCAGATTTAAAGAAATACCAAGTCCAACTTTTAATATTGTGAACACTTATTATTTCAATAATGAGATAGAGATATGGCACTGCGATTTTTATAGAATTGACAGTTTTAACGAAGTTGAAGAAATTGGTGTTTTTGAAGATCTAAAAAAAAAATTATTTTTCTAGAATGGCCAAAATTTACAAAAGAAATTTCACAATTTGATCCGTTAAATATTTCTATCGAAATGGTTAATAGCGTAGATAAAAAATTATCTAATTTTAGAAAAATTTCTTTGCATGGGTCTCAGAAATGGTATTCTCGATTTAATAAAAATATAACATTAATAAAGTGAGCAACAAGTCCCATGAATTTTGTTTTTTACGATTTGGAAACAACAGGTAGAAATGCTACCTGGGACCAGATACTTCAAATTGGAGCTATTTTAGTTGATAGTAACTTTCAAGAAATAGATAGATTTGAAGAAAGGTGTCGCTTAAGGCAAGGTTTAATACCAGAACCAGGTGCTTTGATTGTTAATAAAACTTCTGTAGAAATGTTAAGTAATGTTAATTTATCCCATTATCAGTTAATAAAAAAAGTTTATGATGTTTTTAATAAATGGTCGCCAGCTATATTTATTGGTTACAACACTATTAGTTTTGACGAAGAGTTTTTAAGAAAAACTTTTTTTAAACTATTACTAGAGCCTTATACAACGCAATTTAATGGTAATAGGAGAGCTGATGTTTTAGGAATGAGCAGATCATCTAAATATTACTATCCTGAATGTATAAACGTTGGTTTGAATGAGAAAGGTAACCAAGTGTTTAAATTAGATGTGTTAACTCAGTTAAACGATATCAAACATAATGCTCATGATGCAATGGGTGATGTCGAAGCTACTATTGAAATTGCACAAATTCTGAAAAATAAAGCCCAAAATGTTTGGCAATCAGGGTTAAGTAATAGTAATAAAATTGAGGTAGATAATTTTCTTCTCAAAAATGATGTAATTTGTATGGATGAATATTTTTTTGGTAAATTTAATTCTTATGCCGTGACATATGTATGCAAAAATAAATTTAATTATCCACAATGTTTTGACTTAATTCATGATCCAATTGACTATTTTGAAATGTCAATTAAGGATTTAAAAACTAAAATGAAGCTTAAACCAAAATTTATCAAAGAAATTAAAAATAATAAGAATCCATTATTAATGGATGAAAGTTATATTGAAAAAATACCTTCCTATAAGACATTAGGCTTAAATATTCTTAAAGAAAGAGCTGAATTAATAAAAAACAATATTGATTTTAAAAATAAAATTCAAACAATACTGTTTGAAGAAAATGAAGAAAAACAAATGTTTAAATCACAAGTAGATATTGACCCTGAGGATAGCTTATATATTGGAGGCTTCCCTGATAATAGTGATAAATCAAAAATGTTACAGTTTCATAAAGCAGAATGGGAAGAAAAGTTTTTTATTTCAAACCAATTTAAAGATCCACGATACCAATATTTTGCTCATAGATTAATCTATGAAGAAGCCCCACAAATACTTCCTCAACTTGATTACGAAAAAATTCATAAAATTATTGCAAAACAAATATTAAGTACAGATAATGAAAAATGGAATACTGTTCCAAAATCATACCATCAACTAGACACACTAAGAGATCAATATGAAAATGAGAAGGATGACGAAAAAATTGAATTTTTAGGGGAATTAGATAATTTTCTTCAAAACCTTGAAAACAGATATCAAAAAACATAATAATTATTAAATTAGGAGACTTATATATGGCGACCAATAAGACAAATGATCAAAATTTTAAAATAGATGTTTTGGACTCAAAGCAGCCTGTTTTAGTTGATTTCTGGGCAGAATGGTGTGGTCCATGTAAGGCTATTGCCCCATCTCTTGAAGAGTTATCCGAGGAAATGGCTAGTAAGCTTAAAATTGTTAAAATTAATGTTGACGAAAACCCTTCAATTTCTCAAACTTATAGTATTAGAAGTATTCCGGCTTTAATGATATTCAAAGATGGTGAAAAAATTTCAGAAAAAATGGGAGCTCTTCCTAAGTCAGCACTTCAATCATGGGTTAATGAAACTATTTGAACAACAACACATCAGTTAATGACTGTTTCATTATATTTTAATACATGTCCTGTTAGATACAAAGAACCAGTTATGAGTAATGGTAAATTTTTATCAGATCTTTGTAGTGCATTTTCTAAACTTTCACATCTAAAAATGCTTAGTTGAATGTTTTTTAATTCTTGAGATAATTCTTCTGAACTATAGGCTGATTCAACCCCAGGAATTGAGATAACGAATATTCTATTTATATGTTTTTTAAAAGTATTTACAAATTCAATAGGATTTCTATTATTTAACATTCCAATAATTAAATCATACTTTTTGATTGGATTGTTGTTAAGGAAATTTTCTAAAACAACGGCTCCATCTTCATTATGAGAGCCGTCTAAAATAGTAATATTATTTCTAAATTTAGTAATTTGTCCCTTTTCTATATATTCAATTCTTCCATGCCATTGTGTTCTTTGTAACCCTTTAATAACATTTGACTTAGATATATTGGGTATTATTGTTTTAGCAGCTGTGTAAGCTGTAGAAGCATTTTCATATTGATGTTTCCCTCTTAAACCAAGTGGAGTTGATGAAGGTATAGATTTTAATTCTATTAAGTTTGCTTTCATTTTTTGAACACGTTCTATAAGCGTCTTATAAGCCTTTTGGTTATTTTGTTTAGCAATAATAATGGGAAGACTTTCTCTAAGTATTCCTGCTTTTTCTGTAGCAATACTTTCTATAGTTTTACCAAGATATTCAGTATGATCGAACCCTATTTTAGTTATTATACAAAGTTTCTTTTTATCAATTATGTTAGTGGCATCCAATCTCCCACCTAATCCAGTCTCTATTATGTTGATATCACTGGGGTTTCTGTGAAATGCAATCAGAGCTGCAGCAGTAGTAATTTCAAAAAAAGTAATTGGCTTATTTTTATTGTTAGATTCAATTTCTTCTAAAATATCAATTAACATTTCTTCAGAAATTTTTTTTTGCTTTATACGAATGCGTTCATTAAAGTTGATTAAATGAGGTGAAGTATAGATATTAACAGAATAGCTGTGAGCTTCGAATATTTCTTTAAGGAAAGATGCAGTTGACCCTTTACCATTTGTTCCAGCAATATGGATGACATTGCTTAATTGATTATGAGGACTCCCAAATTTATTCATTAATAAATTTAATCTAGTAAGATCAAAGTCTATTAGTTTAGGGTGAAGGGAAAACATTCTATTAAGAGTGTTTGTTAATTTTTTTTGATGAACCATGTGGTTAAGTATAATTAAAAATAAATGATCTATTTTTTATAAAAAGTTAATGTTTTTAATAAATTTGATATTGTTTGCTTTTGTTCAGATCTAGGAATAACTAAATCAACCATGCCATGTGATTTTAAGTATTCCGCAGTTTGAAAATCCTCTGGAAGTTTTTCTTTAACCGTTTCTTCAATTACTCTTCTGCCAGCAAAACCAATAATCGCTCCAGGTTCAGCTATATGTATATCACCTAACATTGCAAAGCTAGCTGTGACGCCGCCAGTCGTTGGATTAGCAAGTAATACAATGTACGGTAATTTAGCTTTTTTAAGTCTATTGATAGCAATTGTAGTTCTGGGCATCTGCATAAGTGAAAAAATACCTTCTTGCATACGTGCTCCACCTGAAGATGGCACAACCATCAGGGAACATTTTCTTTTTATGGCTTCTTCAGCTGCTAAAATTAATCCATTACCTACTTGTCTTCCCATAGACCCAGCCATAAATGAAAAATCAAAGCAGGCTATAACTAAAGGAATGTTATTGATAGAACCAAAGCACACTAATAACGCATCATCTAGTTTTGTTTTATTTTGAGCTTCTTGTAATCGGTCACTATACTTTTTTTTATCTTTAAATTTTAAAGGGTCGGTATTTAGTTTTGGCATGGAAATGTTTTCAATACTATCTTTATCAAATATGAATTCTATTCTCTCCTTAGCTGAAAGGTGATCGTGGTATCCGCAAGTTTTACAGACATTATTACTTTCATGAAATTCTTTATGAAAGATCATTTGTAAACATGATTTACATTTTACCCATAAAATTTCTTCAGGCTCGTCTCTTTTAACAAAGGCCTTAAATCTAGGTAATACTGTTTCTTTAATCCAATTCAATATTCTACCTTTCTTTCTTTAATTAAATATTTAAAAATTAAGGTTTAATTATGTTTAATTCTATTTGATATTTTAGATACAAATTCGATACAAGACTTAATAGTGACCTTTTTATTTTCACCTTTCTCAGATGATGATTTGATTAAATCCACTACTGCTGAACCAATAACTATTCCGTCGGAAATTGATGCCATTGAATAGGCTTGTTCTGGTGAACGAATTCCAAAGCCTATGATAGTTGGAATATCCGTAATAGATTTTATTTTTTTTAGGTTCATGGATACATCGTCAACATTAGGAGCCTGAGTACCAGTTATTCCAGTGATTGAAACATAATATACGAAACCTGTAGCCTTTTTCAAAACTTGAACTAGTCTGTCTTTTGTAGTAGTAGGCGTAATCAATCTAATAAAACTTAGGCCTTGTTTTTCTGAATAATTATACAATTCATCATCTTCCTCAGGAGGTAAATCTACAATGATTATACCATCTACACCACAATCAATAGATTTAGTTACAAAATCTTCTTTACCATATTTATATATAGGGTTGTAATAACCCATTAATATAATCGGAGTATAATTATTTTTTTCTCTAAATTTTTTTACAAGATTTAAACATTTTTCTAGGTTCATTCCAGACTTCAGAGCTCTTTGGCTCGATAGCTGAATAGCGGGGCCATCCGCCATAGGATCAGAGAAAGGCATACCTATTTCAATAAAATCTACTCCATTATCTGGTAATCGTTCAATTATATTTATTGACGTTTCAAAATCAGGATCTCCGGCTGTCAAGAAAATACCTAGGGCTTTTTGATTGTTTTGTTTTAAAATATTAAATGTATTTTGAATTCTACTCATTTGTTGATTTTACCCTTAAGGTTTCATAATCAAAGGTAAAACAGAGGATAAATCTTTATCGCCTCTTCCGCACATATTCATTATTATGATTTCACCTTTTCTTTTTGTAGCTAATTTTCCAGTAATATGTAGAGCGTGTGCAGGTTCAAGTGCAGGAATTATTCCTTCTAATCTGCTACATAGTTTAAATGCCGCTAGGCTTTCTTCATCTGTTGTAGATAAATATTTAATCCTACCAATGTCATGTAACCAAGAATGTTCAGGTCCTATACCTGGATAATCTAATCCAGCAGATATTGAATGTGCATCATTAATTTGTCCGTCGTTATCCTGTAATAAATATGTTCTATTACCATGAAGTATTCCAGGAGTCCCTGCAGAGAGAGAAGCCGCATGTTTGTTTGTTTTTAATCCTTTTCCAGCAGCTTCAACTCCAAAAATTTCAACCTCTTTGTCATCAAGAAAAGGATGGAACAATCCCAGAGCATTAGATCCTCCACCAATACATGCTACGAGAGCATTGGGCAAACAGTTCTCTTTTTCTAAAATTTGTTTTTTTGCTTCTTCTCCAATTATAGATTGAAAATCTCGAACCATTTTAGGGTAAGGGTGTGGGCCAGCAGCAGTTCCTATGATATAGAAATGAGTATTTGCGTTTGATACCCAAAACCTAAGGGCATCGTTCATAGCATCTTTTAAAGTACCAGTTCCAGAAGTAACAGGGTTAATCTTTGCACCTAAAAGTTGCATTCTTTGTACGTTAGGCTTTTGCCTTTCTATATCCTTTGCTCCCATAAAAACTTCACATTCAAAACCAAATAAGGCACAAGCAGTCGCAGTTGCAACTCCATGTTGGCCAGCTCCAGTTTCTGCAATTATTTTATTTTTACCCATTCTTTTAGCCAATAAAATTTGTCCAACGACATTGTTTATTTTATGCGCTCCGGTGTGGTTTAGTTCATCTCTTTTTAAATAAATTTTAGCACCACCAAAAAATTCTGTTAGTCTTTCCGCAAAATATAGAGGACTCGGTCTACCAATATAATCTCTTCTATACATATCCAAATCATCTAAAAATAACTGATCTTTAAGAGCTTCTTCGTATGATTTTTCAACGTTTAATACCAGTGGCATAAGTGTTTCTGCTACAAACCTTCCGCCGTGGATACCAAATCTTCCATTAGAATCAGGACCTGTTCTCAAACTATTTAAATTAATATTTGTCATATTTCATCCATTAAATATTTCTACATTTTGTTATAAAATTTTTAATCATTTCTGGATCTTTTATCCCTTTACTTATTTCAACTCCAGAAGAAATATCTATTGCAGGTGGATTACTAATTTTAACTGCCTGTTCTATATTATTTATATTAAGGCCACCTGCAAGCATCCATTTTTTTTGTGGCTCACAGTTTTTTATAATATTCCAGTTAAACATTTCACCATTACCTCCTGGTAAAATAGTTGAAGGTGAATCTAAAAGAAGAATATCACATAAATTTTCATAATCTTGATTTGCTTTTATTAAATCTAATTTATTTTTAATTCCTATACCTTTGATTATTGGAATTTCGAATTTTACTTTAATTTCTTTACACCTTAAAGGAGTTTCATTTCCATGAAATTGAAAGTAGTCAGGTTTAATGTTTTGTTTAATTTCCTTAATAAAATCATCATCAGAATTAACTGTTAAGGCAACTATTTTTGAATGTCGGTTACGATTTTTTAATAACTGTTGTGCATCACCCAGAGATAGATTTCGTGGAGATTTATCATAAAAAACTAAACCTATATAATCGGCTTTGCTTTCTATGGCAGCATCCATACACAATTTATCGTTTATACCACATATTTTTATTTCAAAATTATTACTCATCTTTTAAAATACAAATGTGGTAAGTATCATTTGTTTAAACGGTCTTTCATATTTTTTCCCATTCTAAAATATGGGATCTTTTTTGCAGGAACTGCTACAACTGATCCATTTTTTGGATTTCTAGCAATGCGAGCATCTCTTTCTTTTGAACCAAAAACTCCAAAACCCCTTAACTCTACTCTATCGTTTTTAACAATAGCGTTGCTAATTGTATTAAAAAAAATATTTACAATTTTTGAGGCATCTTTTTGATAAACTCCTGGATTTAAATTAACAATTTTTGTTATTAGATCTGATTTATTCAATTTAATACCTCATTTATTATTCTTTAGAAATTTTATCCTTTTTAGCCAAGGCAGCACCAAGAATATCTCCTAAACTTGCACCACTGTCTGATGATCCAAATTCGGCCATAGCTTTCTTTTCTTCTTCGATTTCTCTAGCCTTGATAGAAAGGTTAATTTTTCTTTGTTTTTTATCAATATTTGTAACAGTAGCATCAACTTTATCGCCAACTCCATATCTATCTGTTCTTTGATCATTTCTTTCTCTAGCTAAGTCACTTTTCTTTATAAAGCCTTTAATATTATCGCCTACAGTCACATCCAAGCCATTGTCTGAGATTACTGCTATTGTACATGTAACAGTAGAGCCTTTTCTTATATTATCGATCTCTGATGACGCTAGGTCTTCGGTCAATTGTTTTATACCAAGAGATATTCTTTCTTTATCAACATCAATATCTAATATTTTGGCTTTTATAGTGTCACCTTTAGTAAAACCTTTAATCAATTCGTCACCATTACCGTCCCAACTAAGGTCAGACAAGTGAACTAAACCATCAATATCGTCAGAGAGCCCTATAAAAAGACCAAATTCTGTAATATTTCTTATCTCACCTTCAATTGTAATTCCAGTCTTATTATTATCTTTATAGGATTTCCATGGATTCTCTATGCATTGTTTTATTCCAAGTGAAATTCTTCTTTTTGACACGTCAATTTCAAGAACAATTACTTCAACTTTTTCTGAAGTTGATACAATTTTACCTGGGTGAACATTTTTTTTAGTCCAACTCATCTCAGAAACATGAACTAAACCTTCAATACCGTCCTCTAACTCTACGAAGGAACCATAATCTGTTATGTTAGTAACTACGCCATTCATTTTGGAGCCCACTGGAAATCTGTCAATAACTTTTAACCAAGGATCTTCTGTTAATTGTTTTATTCCTAGAGAAATTCTTTGAGTTTCGTCATTAAACTTAATAACCTTAACTTGAACTGATTCTCCCATTTGCAAAGCTTCTGAAGGGTGGTTAATTCTTTTCCAAGAAATATCAGTTACATGCAATAATCCATCAACACCACCTAAGTCAACGAATGCCCCATAATCAGTTATATTTTTAACAATACCTTGTAGTACTTGACCTTCTTGTAAATTAGCAACTAATTCAGATTTAGCTTCAGCCCTACTATCTTCAAGTACAGCTCTTCGAGAAACTACAATATTTCCTCTTCTTCTATCCATTTTTAAAATTTGAAATGGTTGAGGAGTACCCATCAAGGCACCCAAGTCTTTTATTGGTCTAATGTCAACTTGACTTCCTGGTAAGAAAGCAGTAGCACCTTCAAGGTCAACTGTAAAACCTCCTTTTACTTTACCAAATATAACCCCGTTAACTCTCTTTTGTTCTTCAAGAGCCTTTTCTAAATTAATCCATGATTCTTCTCTTTTTGCTTTTTCACGACTTAAAACAGCATGACCATTTATATCTTCTAATCTTTCAATATAGACTTCAACTATATCACCTGGGTTAATTTGAATATCATCTTCACTATTTCCAAACTCTCTTATAGAAACTCTTCCTTCAGATTTAAGTCCTACGTCTATTAAAATCATATCTTTTTCTATTGATAAAACTGTTCCAGATACTACTGAACCTTCAATACTTGCCATTTCTTGAAAGCTTTGATCTAGTAATTCTGCAAAATTTTCACTAGTAGAGTTGGCTGTTATATCAGCTTGGGACAATATATTCTCCTATTAATTATGTGCTTAAAAGCATTGTGCTGAGGTTATAATTATGGAAACTAAAGAATTAACTCTTAAATTATAAATATTTGTGTCAGCTTGTTAAATGTTAAATTTATTGATTGAAATTTCCATTTTTCAACCTACTATTTTATTACTTCTTTCAATAATTTTAGTAGCAATTGACATTACCTCATCAGCACTAATTGAACTTGTATCTATAATAAATGCATCTTCAGCTGGTACTAAAGGTGATGTCTTTCTTCTACTATCAGATAAATCTCTCTTTGTTATATCAATTATTAAAGACTGCAACATACACTCTTCATCATTCCCATGCAAGAAAGATATGTTTTTTTCTAAAAGTCTTCTTTTTGCTCTAATTTCTACTGAAGCATTAATAAAAAATTTAAAATTTGCATTAGGTAGGATTTTAGTTCCTATATCTCGTCCATCTAGTATACAACCACCATATTTTTCCTTATTAACATTAGCAAATTCTATCTGTTTTAAATTAAGTGTCTCTCTAAGGCCTGGAAAGGATGCAATCTTTGAAGCTAGAGCTGCTACTACTTCAGTTCTTAATTTATTATTTTCTAATTGCTTAAAACTTAATTTCTTAGCAATTTTACAACTTTCTATTTCTAAATTTGTGTAATCGTTTTTTTTATCATTAATCAATTCTAAAGCTACCATTCTATACATAGAACCTGTGTCTAAATGAGGGAAATCATATTTAACAGACAATCTTCTTGCTAAAGTTCCTTTTCCTGATGCTGCTGTGCCATCAATTGCTATTTCAATCATTTTATTAATAACTTAATATTTTTTTAATTTACAGTTGTTCAAACTTAGCACCAATTTTTTTCATTTTATCTAAGAAAAAAGGAAATGATGATTTTATGGTATCAGTATTATCTACTTTAATTGGCTTTTCGCTTATTAGACCCAGACACAAAAAACTCATTGCAATTCTATGGTCCAAATTTGAGTTAATCTCAACGTTTTGATTTATTTGCCCCTGAGGGCCTATCCCTTTAACTATCATACTATTATGAGTATCAATTGTTTGTACTCCCACCTTTTGTAGCCCTTCGCAAACTGATTTGATTCTATCAGTTTCTTTATATCTGAGCTCTTCAACACCTTCCATGATAGTATCTCCTTCTGCCTTAACTGCCGCAATTGCCAGTATAGGATATTCATCAATCATAGAAGCAGCTCTTGATTTAGGAATAGTTATGCCATTTAATTTACTTGTCTCAGCAACTATATCAGCAATTAATTCACCATTCATTTCTCTTGAATTCATAAATTTAATCTTAGCGCCCATTTCTATAAGTGTCTTGAATAAACCTGTTCTCAACTCATTTACACACACATTCATAACTTTAACCTTGCTATTGGGAGTAATTAATGCTGAGACAATTGGAAATGAGGCACTAGATGGGTCTGATGGGACATTTATGTCTAATGGTTTAAGTGAAGGAATGCCCTCAAGTATGATTTTCCACTTTGAATTTTTTAATTTAATTGTTTCAATTTTAGCGCCAAAATATTTCAACATTCTTTCAGTATGATCTCTTGATAGTGAGGGTTCTATAATAGATGTTGTTCCTATTGATGATAAGCCAGCAAGTAGGATGCTAGATTTAACTTGGGCAGATGCTACTGTACTTTCATATTCTATAGGTAATGTAATTTTACTTCCTTTTATCTTAATGGGAAGGGTATCATTGTTAAAATTTTCTATAGTGGCGCCAGTTTCAATCAAGGGTGATATAATTCTTTTCATGGGTCTTTTTGAGAGAGATTGATCACCTATGAAGGTTGCTTCAACGTCTGAACCTGCAACTAGGCCCATTAATAATCGTGCACCTGTTCCAGAATTTCCCATATCCAAAATATTATTGATACCTGATAAAGAACCTATTCCACTTCCAAAAACCTCCCATTTATTATTAGATAATTTGTTGATAGATACTCCCATTTTTCTAAGTGCATTAGCTGTTGCTAGGACATCTTCACTTTCTAAGAGATTATTAACAATTATTTTGCCAGTGACTGCAGAACCAATTATTAAAGATCTATGTGATATAGATTTATCTCCAGGGACTATCATTTCACCTGATAAATTTGAGCTTTTATGTGATATTATAGAATTCAATCTGATTTAACCTTTTTAAAAAAATATCAATAATATATAACTAAATTTCTAAAAATTAACATAATTATTAAAAATATTTTGACAGAGTTACTTTTTTTAGTCTAATCGGTTTGTGTATTTTTATTATAGAGGAGAAGATTAATGGCCAAGCCTGAATGGGGTGTAAAAAGAATATGTCCAGCTTGTGGATTTAAATATTATGATTTTAATAAATCTCCTATTACGTGTCCTTCATGTAAGGTGGAATTTGACCCCGATGTATATTTAAAAAGTAGAAAAGGCAAAAATTTTTCACCAAAAGTAGCTATTGAAAACAACGATGATATAAACAATATAGATGAAATAGAGGTTGAGAACGACGAAGAAGTAGTGAATGATGATGATCCGATATTGGAAATAAATAAAGATGATAAAAATAATGATAGTGACGAGAACGATAGTATTTCTGATGATGTCCATTATATTGAAGAAACTGATATGAATGAAGATGACGAGACTGGCGTAGAAATTATAGAAGATCAAAAAAATTAAATATAAATTGGGGGCTATAGCTCAGCTGGGAGAGCGCTACACTGGCAGTGTAGAGGTCAGCGGTTCGAACCCGCTTAGCTCCACCATTTATTTTAAAACTGGAAATTTTAAAAATGACTATAGTAGCTTTTTATAGTAAAGGAACTTCTATAGAGGTTCAAAACACTTGGAGTAAAAGATTAAAGTTCTATTACCCATCGTTAAAGTTGGTGCCTCTTTTGTCAGAAGAAGCAAAGTTTGCAACTGTTGCTTTATTATGGAAAGCACCTCTGAATTATTTAAATAAAATGACTAGGATAAAAGGGTTAATATCTTTAGGTCAAGGTGTTGATCACATATTAAATGGAAATTTAATTCCTGAAAATATTCCTGTAGTCAGGATAGTTGATCCTTATATGGCTAAATCAATGAGCCATTGGGTTTTGTTATCCATATTAAATATTATAAGAGACACTTATGGATATTTTAGTCAAGAAAATACAAAAATATATAAACCAAGAGATGAAAAAAACTTTTTATCATTAAAAATTGGAGTTTATGGTATTGGAGCTATCGGTAGTGTGGTAGCGAAAGATCTTAGCTACATGGGTTTTAATGTACAAGGTTGGAGTAGAACTAAAAAAAAAATTAAAACAATTACATGTTTGTCTGGAAGTGAGGGTTTTCAAGCATTAATCACAAATAGTGATATTCACGTTTGTCTCCTTCCACTTACACCGTCAACAGAAAATATCTTCAATAAACATAAATTTATAAACATGAAAAAAGGATCGTGTTTTATTAATGCTGGCAGAGGCGAGCATGTTGACGAAAATCATTTGTTAGATAGTTGTAGATCAGGGCATATTTCGAATGCTGTTTTAGATGTCTACAGGAATGAACCTTTACCTAAAAACCATCCTTTTTGGAAACAAGACAATATTAGGTTATGGCCTCATGTTGCTGCTGAAACTAATCCAGAAACTGCTGCTAAACAAATAGCTAACGCTATCAAATGTCTTGATAATAACATTGTTCCACCAAATACTGTAGATAGAACTCTAGGTTATTAAATATATAAATTAACTTTCCATAGTTAAACTTTACATTATAATATAAGTCTGTTTGATGTTTTGGAGAGTGCTATGGACTTTAAGAATAGAATTATAAACTCAGACCAAATACGTGGTGCAATGATATTTGAATTTTTTAGCCCAGGTATTCCTCTAATATTAAAAAATGCTGGATGTGATTTTATAATATTTGATATGGAACATGGTGGACTTTCCTTAGAGCAATTTAAAAATTTGGCGGCTATAAGTAACGCGAATAAGATACTTCCTTTTATAAGAATACCAGAATTAAGTTATAACTATATAACTAGAGCTCTAGACCTCGGAGCGGCTGGTATAATGACCCCTATGGTTAATAGTGCTGAAGAAGCAAAAACCATAGTTCAATCTTCTAAATATCCACCTTTAGGTTTGAGAGGGGCTGGATTTGGTTTTGCCCATGATAATTATGTGAATAAAAATCCATTGTCTTACATGCAAGAAGCTAATAAAAAACTCATAAATATTATCCAAATCGAAACTAGCTCAGGTTTAAAAAATGTAGAAGAAATAGCTTCAATTGATGGTGTTGATTGTTTATGGGTAGGTCATTTTGATTTAACAAACTTTCTAGAAATACCAGGAGATTTCAAATCTCCAATTTATTTAGATGCTATAAATAGAATTGTATCTGCCGCAAAATCGAACAATAAAAGTCTTGGTATAATGGTTAATAGTAAGTCGGAGCTTGAAATGTATTCTAATCTTGGTTTTAATATAATTGCAGTAGGAACGGAAATGAAACTTTTAGGTGATGGAATATCAAATTTATTAAACTAAAAAATAAAGCCTTACGGAGAATCTAAAATGTTTAAAGTTGGAATTTCTGGTGATTTGCTGAATAGCGAAAATAAACCTTGTTTTGGAGACGCTCCTCTAGAGTTATTGAAAGTAAGAAAAGATATTGAATTTTTTTGGATGGATAACTCTATTACAGAAGTTTCATCTAAAATGGCATCACAATTTGACGCTATACTTCTTAATCTTCCAAAAGCTAATTTAGAAACTGTTTCAAATAAAAATTGTAAACTCAAAATAATTTCTCGTTTTGGTGTAGGCTTTGATTCTGTTGACATAGCTGCTATGAAAGAGAAAGGTATAGTTGTAACTAACACGCCTAATGCCGTGAGAAGACCTGTGGCAGTTGCTGCTTTAACAATGATATTTGCAATGGCAAGCAAATTGATAATTAAAGATAAACTGGTTCGAGAAGGAAATTGGAATGAGAGAACTAACAATATGGGCGTAGGTCTCTCAAAAAAAACTTTGGGTATTATTGGAGCTGGAAGCATAGGTACAGAAACAATAAAGCTTTCGAAGCCTTTTTTTAAAAATATTTTAGCATACGATCCTTTTTTGTCGGAACAGCAAATTCATGAAAAAGGTGCTGTAAAATCAGATTTACATCAATTATCATCAAAATGTGATTTTATTGTGATTCTCTGTAATCTTGATGAAAGCACTAAAGGAATGATAAACGAAACATTTTTGTCAAATATGAAAGAAAGTGCTTATATTTTTAACCTTTCAAGAGGTCCAGTTATCAATGAAAGACATTTAGAAAAGGCATTAGAGAATAAAGCAATTTCTGGAGCAGGTTTGGATGTTACAAATACAGAACCTATTTCATTAGATAGTAAGCTTTTGTCTTTTAGCAATGTTGTCATTACTCCACACGCATTATGTTGGACAGATGAATGCTTTAACGACATAGCTGAAGAAGCAATCAAATCTATATTAAATTTTATAGATAAAAAGCCAATTTTAAATCAGGTTAACAAATAATGATTTAAGCAGCTTCATCTTGAATGGTTTGTGAAATTACAGCTATTGCACTTTGACTAGTCTTACACCCTCTTAACTTGGTAATGAGCTCGTCTTTTTTTAGCAATCTCGATACAAGGGCAAGTGCTTGCAGATGTTTAGAACCATTATTAGAGGGTGCTAAAAGTAAAAAAATGATATCTACCGGCTGATCGTCATTTGCATTGAAATCAAGGCCACTGGACAAAATAGCTAAAAAACCTATTGGTTTATCTAGTGAACTTTCAGTGGTGTGGGGAATGGCTATCCCATTACCAACAGCTGTTGAACCAAGCTTTTCTCTTTTAATTAAGTTATCTAATATTGTTTTGTGGCTAACTTTAATTTTTCTTTCAGCTAATGTGCTCAAGGCGTCAAGGACATGTTTTTTACTTGAGGCATTAAAATCAATTAAAATTGATTCCTCTGACAAGATATCATTGATATTCATTCCTATATCCTATTAAAAACTTACCAAAATTAAATTTGTGTGTTTTGATAATACCATCAAACAAATCAGTCAAGAACATATTTAATAAAATTTGAGATTAAAAAAAACTATTTCCAAGATAAACATCTCTAACTCTTCTATCAGCTTTTACTTGGCTTGGAGTACCTGTCATTATCAGTGATCCATTAAATAGTATATAAGCTCTATCTACTATATCCAATGTTTCTCTCACATTATGATCTGTAATTAAGACTCCTATATTTTTTGATTTCAATTTATTAATTAAATTTTTAACATCATTGACTGCAATGGGGTCTATACCAGCAAGTGGTTCATCTAGCAAAATATAACTAGGATTCGTTGCCAAGGCTCTTGCAATTTCAACACGTCTTCTTTCTCCACCAGATAAGGTTGCACCATATGAGTTTCTTATATGATTAATATTAAACTCTGCCAATAGGTCTTCTAATATTTCATATTTTTCATTCGTTGTAATATTCAAAATTTCTAAAATAGATAATATGTTTTCTTCAACAGTTAATCCTTTGAATATAGATGATTCTTGTGGTAAATATCCAATTCCTTTTCTTGCACGAACATGCATCGGCAAGTGACTTATACTAGATTTGTTAAGTAAAATGTCTCCTTTATCACAATCTATTAAACCTGCTATCATATAAAAACAAGTAGTTTTACCCGCTCCATTAGGGCCAAGGAGTCCTACAGCTTCTCCTTTTTCAAGATTCATAGAAACTTGATTAACCACAGCCTTCTTATCATAAGTTTTTGAAATAGAATCAATTAATAATCCGTCTTTTAATTGTATTTGACGTTCATCAGGGAAAATATTAGCTTTTGTGCTGGAAATATTACTTGATGAGTATGCCTTCAATCTTTCTAATTCTTCTTTTAATGTACTCAGTTTAATCTCCCTTAACTTTATTTTTGGTGGGTGAAAACACTCCCTTTACTCGTTGTCCTTTTTTTCGATTTCCAATTATGTTGCTTATGCCAGATTTAAGGTTTGTTATTCCCCTAGAACCTCTAATAGTTGATTTTTTATTAATTATAACAACGTTTCCCGTTAGTTTTATGATTTCATCCGAAGAGTTGTAAACTCCTAAATCAGCTTTTGATTTTTGTTCTTTTTTTACATTTTCAATAACTACATTTCCCTTGGCGGTAGCTTTTTTTAAAGTTTGTTCTTTACCTGTAAAGTCTGCTTTAACGTTTTCTCCAAAAATTGTTGTTTTATTTGGTAAAGTGATTTTGACATTCCCGCTTGCTTCAGCTTTTTTATTTAAATCATTAAATTTAATCATTTTTGAAGACTCAATATGTCCTGATGGAGATGAAAAAGTTTGAAATGACCCAGTTATCAATGCAATTTTAGAATTTAGATCATATGTCATAAATTGCCCTGTTGCTTTAGCTTTACCTTTTGTTAAAATAACATTTGTTTTAGCAGTTATTTTTGTTAATTTATTTTCGCCATTTTCTTCTATATATATAGCTTTAACTAAATTTGCTTTTAGTATTAGGCCATCTTTTCTTAATATTACGTTTCCTTTTGCTAAGTAATACTTTTCTTTCTCAAACCATTCGAGGGATTCATCTGCCTCTACTGTAAGTTTGGATAATTTTTCTTTTTGATCCTCTTTTGATAAGGCAAGATATGGGCACAAAGAGAATATTAAATAAAATATTAAAAGATAAATTTTTTTAGGTTTCATTTTTTCTTGATAAAAGCATTGTCAAAACTGCTTTTCCTTTAATTTTAATATATTCCCCGTTCTTTCTTAAATCTAAACCGTTTCCGTTAATTTTGGTATTTCCTGAAATAATTTTAACTTTGTCAACTGTAGAAAAATTACCTTTTTTCAATGTTCCAACTAAGGTTTTTGTTTCTAAAACAAAATTTCTTGTCCTTTTTATGATTTTTACTTTATTCGAAAAATCAAAGTTTTCATAGTTATTTGATACTATAGCATGGCCTGCAATAATTTCTGTTAAAATACCATTTTTATCAATTGTAGTTAAAGAGTTTTCTAAAATAACTTTATTAGCTTCAGTTTTACTCTCTTGGAGAGTTTCAGCTACTATTAAAAATTTTTCACCTCTTTTATTCTTTTGGTGAATTCGTACTCCACTAATTCTTTCTAAGTCTTCTTTTTTTGTTTTAATTATAGCATTATTATTGTTTTTATAAAATTCACTTACAAAAATATTAATTATAAAAATTAAAACTAAAGTTATGATTAATGAAGCAAAGATAAATTTCTTATTAATTAATCTAAGCATTGTCCCTAAAAACTTCTCTAAAATAATAAATAATTAATGTGAAAAAATATCTAAATTGTCAAAACCAGTTAAATCTAATTTTGATCTTGTTTTTAAAAAATCAAAACAAAACTTAGCTAAATCTTCTCTATTTTCACGTTGGAGAAGTAAATCTAACTTTTTCTTAATTTGGTGAAGATATAAAACATCGTAGGCAGCATATTTTAACTGTGATGGATTTAACGTTTTAGCTCCCCAATCAGAGGTCTGATTTTGTTTGTCTAATTCAAATCCAAGTAAATCTCTACATAAATCAGCTAGGCCATGTCTGGCACCAAAAGTCCTTGTTAGCTTTGAAGCTATTTTGGTGCAATATATTGAACCATTGATTTCGCATATATTTTTTTCAATAGCAGCAATATCAAATCTAGCAAAATGAAATAATTTAATTGATTTATTATCTCTGAATATTTTTTTTAAATTTGAAAAACTTTCCTTTTTTTTAATAGCCTCTGTTGTGATTTGTATAAGGTGAGCATTTCCGTCTCCACTTGACAACTGAACTAAGCAAAGACGATCTCTTTGTAAGTTTAGTCCCATAGTTTCGGTATCTATAGCTATAACACTACCAAAGCTTATGTCTGACGGAATGTCATTTTGATGAAGAAAATAAGTCATTTATTACACGCAACACTTTAAAAAAAATATAAATGTTATAATATCATATTATGATAACAAATCATCTATATATTTTTATACTTGAAACAATTTATGAAGGTAAAATCAGTGGGTTCTATTAAAAACAAAAAAATTCTCATACTTGGAGGCACTGGTTTTCTAGGAAATAAATTAATTTCTTCGTTGTTAAATGATAATTTACAAATCTATTTACTAGCCCGAAACAGTCGGACACGTAAAGATCTCCAGAAATATAACTCTAATATAAATATAAAAATATTTGATTGGATAGGGACTGATTCAAAAATTATTGAAAAAATTTTGAAAGAAGTAAACTGCGTTATTAACTTATGTGGCATTCTTTATGAAAACAGGGCTGGTGACTTCGATAGGGTTCACTCTGAGCTTCCTTCTCTCTTGGGTGAATTATGTTTAAAAAATAATATTGAAACATTTGTTCATGTTTCAGCTTTGGGTGTTTCAGAGTTTTCAGATAGCAAATACTCAAGAAGTAAAGCTATTGGGGATAAAAGGTTATTAGAAAATTTTCCAAAGGCTAAAATATTAAGGCCTTCTTTATTATTTGGAAAAGGTGATAATTTTTTTGGTCAATTCTCTAAAATGTCATCAATTTCTCCTGCCTTACCTCTAATATCTAAAAACACAAAATTTCAGCCTATATTCGTTGATGATGTTGTTTTAGCGATAATTAAATTAATTTCAAAGAAAGATATAAAAGGTAATATTTTCGAAATAGGTGGAAAATTTGCATATACTTTTGAAGAATTGTTGAAAATATTACTTGATATCAAAAATATAAAAAGGTTGTTAATACCTCTAAGTCCTAACCTTATGATTTTTCCAGCATTTTTTCTTCAACTTTTACCTAAACCACCATTTACCGTAGATCAGATGAAGCTTTTAAGGAAAGATAATATCTTAAATGGAAAGCATCCTGGTTTAGAGGCTTTAGACATAAAAGCCACAAGCATGAAAAAGGAATTAACAAAAATTTATAAAAATTAAAATTTATTAAAAGTAAGCATATAATAAAATTGTTATTCCTAATATTATTCTATAAATGACAAAAATTTTTAGTGAAGCTCCACTTATCCATTTCATAAAAAAATTGATTGTTAAGTAAGATGTAATAAAGCTAATTAAAATACCCAGAAGCATTTGCTTAGTAACAAAAACACCTGATTCATTGTATAAAGAGATTGTTTCAAGAGTAGTAGCTGCAATGATAACTGGTATTGATAGTAATAATGAATATTTAGATGCATCGTAACGACTAAATCCACTTAAAAGGCCAGCGGTTATAACAATTCCTGATCGACTTGTTCCAGGAATTATTGCTAAAGTTTGAGCTAATCCTAAAAGTAACGCATCTTTTAAATTTAAATTGTCAATTAATTTTCTAACTCTAAGATTTTTATCTGCAAGTCCCAACAAAATTCCAAAAACTAGCGTTGACCAACCAATAATTTCAAGGTTGCGGATTATATTTATCTCAAATAAATGTACTAAAAAACCTATAATAATAATAGGTACGGTACTTATAATTACATTTTTAAAATCAATGAAACCCCTATAATTATTTCTGTCCGGAGATACAGTTTCTAAAAATATCTTTAAAATATCTTTTTTTAAATATATTAAAACTGCTAGAAGAGTTCCAAAATGTAAAGCTACATCAAAGCCTCTATTTGTTGTAAAATCATTAAAAAACTTGGGGAATAATATCAAATGAGCACTTGAAGAAATAGGGAGAAACTCCGTAATTCCTTGTATCATTGACAATATTACAATTATTTCCCACATTCATCAATACTCTACAAATATATTTTTAATCATTATTAGACTTAAATATTGCTATAATCTAATAAAATTAATAATTATATTATAATAAAATAATAAAACTTTGTACTTTTTAGAGTTATTTTAATAATGATTTGGAACAGAAAAAAACCATATTTAGCAGAAATATATGATTGTCAACTCTTGTCTGGTGAGAAATCAAATAGAGAAATAAGGCATTATGAAATTGATCTTGGTAATAGTAAAATAAAATATGAACCAGGTGACAGCTTAGGAGTAATACCCAAAAACAATAATGAATTAATAAATTCTATAATATCTAGGCTTGATGCTTCACCATCAACTATACCCGATGGATATGATAGTTCTTTATTTGATTTGCTAGAGAATGATTATGAAATTTTAACTCCTACAAATAGATTGATCCACTTCATTAATGAAAACACGCTATATCAAAAACTTAATGATGTTATTTTAAGACATGATAAAGAAGCACTGGCGAAATTTAAATATGGAAAAGACATCTTAGATTTTATGAATTTAGACAAGAGCTTGAAGATAGATTTAAATGTTTTTTTAACTCTTTTGAAACCTATTCAACATCGAGCTTATTCAATATCCTCAAGTTCTTTAGTATATCCTAATCAAATTCACTTGACTGTTTCTACAGAGCGGTGGAGCAATAATTCAAGAAGTTATGGGGGTGTATGCTCTACTTTTTTATCAGACAAATGTTTAAAAGGTTCAAAAATTAAAATCTTTTTAATACCTAATAAATTTTTTAGACTTCCAAAAGATCAAAAAAAACCAATAATAATGATTGGTCCTGGAACTGGTGTTGCACCATTCATATCATTTTTACAAGAAAGAAAGGCAAATAGAAGCATTGGAAAAAACTGGCTTTTTTTTGGAGCCCAAACACAAATGAATGATTACCTTTATTGCGACCAAATTAAACTAATGAAAAAAGATAATATTTTACAAAAGTTAAATTTAGCATTTTCAAGAGATCAGAAAGAAAAAATTTATGTACAAGATAAAATGTATGATGAAAGATCAGATTTTTTTCAATGGATTGAAAACGGTGCCTATATATATGTATGTGGAGATGCACATAAAATGGCTAAAGACGTGAACTCGATGTTGCACAAAATAATCAGATCACAGTTAGACTGTTCCTATGAAGTATCTGTGGATTATATAAAAAATCTTAAAAAGGAAAAAAGATATCTTTTAGATGTCTACTAATTTAAATATCGTAATAATTTTGAGGTGGTTTTATGAAATGGGATAGATTACGTTTATTTAATATTGTTGCTCAAACAAGGAATATTACTGAAGCATCTTATATTTTACATGTAAGTCAATCTGCTTTGAGTAGGCAGATGAAAGCTCTAGAAAATGAGTTAGGTGTAAAATTATTTTTAAGAAATTCAGATGGAATTTCGTTGACTAAAGCTGGTATGCGTCTTTCGTCTTCTGTAGAAATTTTGGCATCTGACATTAGTAAAACGCATAATCAACTTTTAGAAGATATGGATGTGCCATCTGGTAGATTAAATGTAACAGCAACAAATGCTTTTGGTGCGTTGTGGGTTGCGCCTAGAATGTCAAAATTTAAATCTTTATATCCTGACATTAATGTAGCTCTTAGCCTAAGAGATTCAGAGCCTAGGGTCACTAACTTTAATTCTGATGTGGAGGTAAGAATGACGCCGAGCGTATCACAGGATGATATTCAAATTAAGTTAGCAAACTGTAAGTACAAAATATTTGCATCTGATGATTATATTTCGAAAAATGGATATCCTAAGACAAGTAGTGAATTAGATAATCATAAAATTATTTCTTATGGAGAAGATGCGCAGCCACCTTTAGATAGGTATAGATTAAACTGGCTATTAACTATAGGTAAAGAAAATAAAAGGCCAAGAAAACCAGTTTTTGAGGTTTCTAGCATCTATGGAATAGCCAAAGCTACTGAAGTAGGAATGGGAATTGCCTCGTTACCTGATTGGATGGAATTTGAAATGATTGCTCTTAAAGAAATTTTATCACAATTAGAAGGGCCAGAAATGTCAATTTCATTATGTTTTAATTATGAATTAAGAAATGATGCCAGAATTTATGCTTTTAAAAATTTTATGTTAAAAGAAGCAGAAGCTATTAATTAATGTGTTAATCACTTTTGAAATGCATTTAACGCATATCTGTCATATAATGATATCTTTTACAATAGTTAACAAATGAATTACATTGCCACTCCATTTGAAAAGAATAAATAGTTCAAATTTTGTGTCATAAATAATTATTTACTAAAATGTAAATATGTTTTGAGGAATATAAATGTCAAAAAATAAGTTTAATAAAATGGGTTTTCCAGAAGAGTATGGCTTATATGACCCAAAAAATGAGCACGAAAATTGTGGTTTTGGTTTTATCGCAAATATTAAAAATGAACCTAAGCACGAAATAGTTCATCAAGCCCTTGAGATTGTTCATAACCTTGATCATAGAGGAGCAGTGGGGGCTGATCCACTTGCAGGTGATGGTGCTGGAATATTGATTCAAATACCTGATCAATTTTTTAGAGATGATTTTGCTAGAAATGATATTACTCTTCCGAATATTGGAGATTATGGTGTTGGAATGGTTTTTTTTCCACAGGATAAAACTAGAGCTGATTTAGCAAAAAAAGCAATTGAGCAAACTATTTCCAACGAAAGACAAATATTTATTGGATGGAGAGATGTTCCAACTGATGACATTGTCCTTGGAGAAACGGTTAAACATAATGCACCATTAATTAAACAATTTTTTATTCAAAAAGGTTCTAATTGTAAGGACGAGAAACAATTTCAAAGGAAATTGTACGTTATTAGAAAACAAGCACATTTTTTACTACATAGTAAAAAAATAGAAGATTGGGATGACTTTTATATTGTATCACTTTCGTCGAGAACGATTATTTTTAAGGGTATGGTTTTAGCACCAAATTTGTCAAAATTTTATATTGATTTCCAAGACTCAAATTTTAAAACAGCGATAGCTTTATTTCACCAAAGATTTTCAACCAATACGTTTCCTTCTTGGAGGCTTGCGCAACCCTTTAGATATTTATGTCACAATGGTGAAATAAATACTGTAAAAGGTAACATAAACTGGATGAATTCCAGAAAACACAATATGACATCAGAAGTTCTAAAAGATGACTTGAAAAAATTGTGGCCTATTATTGAAGAGTCCCCGTCAGATTCTTCAACTTTTGATAATGCATTAGAGCTGCTAGTTATGGGTGGATATTCTCTTCCACATGCGATGATGTTAATGATACCAGAAGCATGGAAAGATAATGATCTGATGGATGATAATAGGAAATCATTCTATGAGTATTATTCAGCTTTAATGGAGCCGTGGGACGGACCTGCTGCAATGGCATTTACTGATGGAGTACAAATAGCAGCAACACTTGATAGAAATGGTTTAAGACCAGCGAGGTATGTAGTAACCAGTGATGATTTAGTTATTATGTCTTCTGAAGTTGGAGTTTTACCTGATATACCTGAAGAAAAAATAGTAAATAAATGGCGTCTTCAGCCAGGAAAGATGCTTTTAGTTGATTTAGAACAACAAAGAATTATTTCTGATGAAGAACTCAAAGATGAACTCACGAATTCTCATCCTTATCAAGAATGGTTAAATAATACTCAAATTAACTTATCATCTTTGCCGTCAGAAATTAGTCCAATGACCCCTGAATCTTCTGTTTTGTTAGATTTGCAACAAGCTTTTGGTTATAATAAAGAAGACCTTAAGTTTTTTTTAGAGCCAATGATAGTGCAGGGTCAAGATCCAATTGGATCTATGGGTCGTGACATTCCCTTAGCAACTTTGTCAGATAAAAATAGACTTTTATATGATTATTTTTTTCAAAACTTTGCTCAAGTTACTAACCCCCCAATTGATCCAATAAGAGAAGAATTAGTAATGTCTTTGGTAAGTTTTATTGGGCCAAGACCCAACTTACTAGATCTAAAGTCTGGTGGAAAACAAAAACGTTTAGAAGTTGATCAACCAATCCTTACAAATATGGATTTAGAAAGAATACGAAGGATTGAAAATCACTTAGATGGATCTTTTAAAACATATACCTTAGATATTTGTTACAGAAAAGATAATGATAAGAAGAACGATTTAAAAGGTATAGTATCTAAACTTTGTGACAAAGCTGAAAAAGTTGTCCGTGAAAATGGTTTTAATATTATAATTCTTTCTGACAGAAACGTTGATAAAGAACATATTGCCATTCCTGCATTATTAGCAACAAGTGCAATTCATCATCACCTTATAAAGCAGGGACTTAGGACTGAAGTTGGTATAGTGGTTGAAACTGGTGAGGCGAGAAGGGTACATGATTTATGTTTGTTGGCAGGTTATGGAGCAGAAGCTATTAATCCTTACTTAGCATTTTATTCACTTTCAGATATTGTTGAAAAGAATGGTATAAATATTAAGGAAAATGAAGCCCATATAAAATACGTAAAAGCAGTAACTAAAGGCATGTTAAAGGTTATGTCGAAAATGGGTATTTCGACTTATCAATCTTACTGTGGTGCACAAATATTTGATGCAGTAGGACTTTCAGCAGAGCTCATAGATAATTATTTCTGTGGAACCTCATCAAAAGTTGAAGGCATTAGTATTGAAGAAATACAATCAGAAACAGAAAAAAGACATGATCTAGCCTTTGGGGATTCACCATTATTAAGAAATGATCTAGATGTTGGAGGTGATTTAAGTTTTAGATTAAGAGGTGAAGAACACGTTTGGACTCCAGAAACAATTGGAGCTTTACAGCATGCTGTAAGAAGTGCAGATTATAAAACATTTAAAAAATATTCTAAAAAAATCAATGATCAGTCAGTCAAACTTAAAAATTTGAGAGGACTTTTCAATTTTAATTCAAACTTAGAGCCCATCAGTATTGATGAAGTTGAGCCTGTAGCTGAAATTGTAAAAAGATTTGCTACAGGTGCTATGTCTTTAGGATCTATTTCTACAGAAGCTCACACTACTTTGGCTATTGCCATGAACCGTTTAGGTGGCAGATCAAATACAGGAGAAGGTGGAGAAGAATCATCCAGATTTAAACCTATGGCTAATGGTGACTCAATGAACTCTAGAATTAAACAAGTAGCCTCTGGCAGATTTGGAGTTACAACAGAATACTTGTCTAATGCCACAGATATTCAAATTAAAATGGCTCAAGGTGCAAAGCCAGGTGAAGGTGGACAATTACCTGGTGATAAAGTTAATGATTTTATAGCTAAAATAAGACATTCAACCCCTGGGGTTGGTTTAATATCACCACCTCCCCATCACGATATTTATTCTATTGAGGATCTTGCTCAATTAATTCATGACTTGAAAAATGTAAATCCAGAGGCTAGGATTTCTGTAAAATTGGTATCCGAAATTGGTGTTGGTACAGTTGCTGCCGGTGTAAGTAAAGCTTATGCTGACCACGTAACTATTTCAGGGCATGATGGTGGCACTGGGGCAAGTCCAATTACATCTTTATTAAATGCAGGCGGTCCATGGGAAACTGGTTTAGCTGAAGCACATCAGACACTTGTTATGAATAATCTAAGAGAAAGAATAGCCGTACAAGTTGATGGAGGCTTAAGAACAGGACGAGACGTTGTTATAGGCGGATTACTTGGCGCTGACGAGTTTGGTTTTGCTACGGCGGCACTTATCTCTGAAGGATGTATTATGATGAGAAAATGTCACTTAAACACGTGTCCCGTTGGAGTTGCAACTCAAGACCCTGAGTTAAGAAAAAATTTTACTGGAACCCCTGATCATGTTGTAAATTTTTTCGTTTTTATTGCAAATGAAGTAAGAGAAATTTTAGCAGAATTAGGCTTTAAAAGTTTTAATGAAATTATTGGAAAAAGACAGTTACTTAACTTTGAAACTGCTGACCAACATTGGAAAGCGCATGGCGTAGATTTATCTAAATTAATAGTACCATTGGAAGCCGCTCCTAATGAAAAATTTTACAATTGTGAGTTACAAAATCATCAATTAGAAAAAGCGCTTGATAATATGTTAATTAAGAAAAGTAAAAGAGCAATTGAAGAGAAGCAAGCTGTAAAAATCGAATCTAACATTCAAAATATTAATAGAACTGTAGGAGCAATGCTTTCAGGTAGAATAGCAAAAAAATATGGTCATGAAGGCCTTCCACATAATACCATTAATGTAAATTTTACAGGTAGTGCAGGCCAAAGTTTTGGTGCATGGTTATCCAAGGGTGTCACTTTTAACCTTGAAGGAGACGCTAACGATTATGTAGGTAAAGGCCTGTCAGGAGGTAAAATTTCTGTTTTCAAACATAATAAAAGCTCAATTATTTCAGAAAAAAATATTATTGCAGGGAACACAGTTTTATATGGAGCTATATCAGGTGAATGTTATTTAAATGGTATAGTTGGTGAACGTTTTGCAGTTAGAAATTCTGGAGCAACAACTGTAGTTGAAGGTTGTGGAGATCATGGTTGTGAGTATATGACTGGAGGAGTTGTTGTTGTTTTAGGAAAAACAGGAAGAAATTTTGCAGCAGGCATGTCAGGTGGTATTGCCTATATTCTAAATGAAGATAATACTTTTGAATCTCATTGTAACAAATCAATGGTTGAAATTGAGTCCCTAGCAGAATTATCTTTGAATCAAAATGAAAAACAAATTGAATATAACAATGATTTATTGAGTTTTGATGAATCACGCTTAAAAATTACTATTCAAAATCATGTAAAATTTACTAAGAGTGAAAAAGGAAAGCTAATTTTAAGTAATTGGGAGAAATATTTGCCATTGTTTGTGAAAATTACCCCTTTTGAATTCAAAAGAGCTTTAAACGACAGAAAAGAAAAAATAATGATAAATAAAATTGCTGGAGAATAAAATGGGTAAAGCGACAGGTTTTATGGAACTAGACCGCGTTGAAAGAGATTATGAAACGGTTGAAGATAGAATTAAACATTTTAAAGAATTTATGATTCCATTGGATCCAAAAGAAGTATCTAAGCAGGGCGCTCGATGTATGGATTGTGGAATACCTTATTGTCATCAAGGTTGTCCAGTTAATAATCTGATACCTGATTGGAATGACATGGTTTACAGTGGAAAATGGAAAGAGGCACTTGATTTATTGCACTCCACTAATAATTTCCCTGAATTTACAGGTAGAATATGTCCTGCGCCATGTGAAGCTTCTTGTACATTAAATATTACTGATAATCCTGTGGCTATCAAAACAATTGAATGTTCCGTAGTAGATAGAGGTTGGGAAGAGGGTTGGATCAAACCTCAATTATCATTAAAACATACAGATAAAAAAGTTGCGGTAATTGGATCAGGCCCATCCGGACTTGCTTGTGCACAGCAACTTGCAAGGGCAGGACATGCTGTAGTTGTATTCGAAAAAAACGAGAGAATTGGTGGACTTCTCAGAATTGGAATTCCTGACTTTAAAATGGAAAAAACTCTAATTGATAGAAGAATGGCACAAATGCAGTCTGAAGGAGTGGAGTTTAGAGTTAATAGTCACGTTGGAAAAAATATTAGTATAGAAAGTTTAAATAAAAATTTTGATGCAATTGCTTTTTGTGGAGGATCTGAACACCCAAGAGATCTTCCCGTTGTAGGGAGAGAATTATCTGGTATTCACTTTGCCATGGAGTTTCTGTCTCAACAAAATGACAGGGTATCAGGAAAAATTGTAAATGCCGATATCGAAATTTTAGCTAAAGGAAAAAATGTTCTTGTAATTGGTGGAGGAGACACGGGTTCAGATTGCGTTGGCACATCAAACCGGCAGGGCGCTAAATCGGTTACACAATTAGAATTACTTGATCAGCCTCCTGAGAAGGAAAATAAAGCTTTAACATGGCCAAATTGGCCAATGAAATTAAGAACTTCAACATCTCACCAAGAAGGTTGTGAAAGAAATTGGTCGGTTTTAACTAAATCTTTTGATGGTAATAATGGCAAAGTAACTAAGTTAAACTGTATAAATGTAGAATGGTCTAAAGATGATGATGGGAAAATGACAATGTCTGAGATTACGGATTCAGAATTTTCATTTGAAGCAGATCTTGTTTTGTTAGCAATGGGTTTTGTTCATCCAATTCATGAAGGTTTGATTAAAGATCTAGGCGTTAAATTAACCTCCTCAGGCAATTTAGAAGCTGACGAAGTTAAATATAAAACATCTATAGATAAGTTTTTTGCTGCAGGTGATTCAAGACGTGGTCAATCCTTAGTTGTATGGGCAATTAAAGAAGGCAGACAATGCGCTTACTCAATAGATGAATATCTTATGGGAAAATCTGAACTACCTAAATAATTTGATCTTTTTTTATTGATTTAATAATAGTTACATATAAATGGTATTTTTTGTAATAAGTCTTAAAAGATAATTGTGTGATGACTAATATTAAAATAAGAAATGAAACTAGTTCTGATTATTCACAAAAATTAAGTATATTAGATGCTTGTTTTGGTCCATCTAGGTTAAATAGAACAGTTTATATGTATAGGAAATCATCTCCTATTGAAGAACTATCACTTATATCATGTTTTGAAGAAGACCCATCTAAAGTAATTGGAACAATAAACTTCTATAGAGTTCTTATTAAAAAAATAGATTGTTTATTATTAGGACCTCTAGCTGTTGATAAAAAATTTCAAGGATATGGTTTTGGTAAAAAATTAATTCAGATAGGACTTGATAAAGCTAAATTAAACAATGAAACAATTTGTTTCGTTTCAGGGGAATATGACTATTATAACGAATTTGGGTTTGATAAACTAATTAATAAAGGGCTAGATATATCGATACCAGGACCTTTATCTTATGATGGTTTACTAATTTGTGAGTTAAAATACAATGCTGCTAGTTTATTAGAACAAAATTCAAAATTATTACCTCTAATAAAATAGAACTTATACTTTACAGCATTTATTTATGTTCGAGATTAGCGTTATTAAATCTATTTGGGATAATTATAAATCTAGATCTCTTTTAATGTTTTTTTTATTATTTCGATTATCATATCTAATTGGTTCTCTTCAGATAGTCTATGACCTGCTTCTTTATCTAATAATAAACTGACATTTTGAGAACCTCTAATTTTTTCTAAAATTTTTATACTTATACTATATGGAACATCTTCATCTTTCATGCCGTGGTATAAATGAACAGGTCCTTTGAATAAAATGTCTTCAGATAAAGTTAAATTTTTAAAGCTATCTTTAATTAATTTGTAAGAAAAAAAATGATTTATTTCATTGGCATCAATAAAATTGATATTTTTATTTGTTACAAGTTGTCTTTTTTGTGTTGTATTCATGTTTTGCCAAATTAAGTTTTGAGGAAAATCAGGAGCAGGAGCTAAACCGATCATTGCTGATACTTTTTGAGGTAAAAGCTTTGATAACATTAACATTACCCAGCCGCCCATAGAAGAACCTATTAATATTTGTTTTCCCTTAGTAAGTTTTTTTATCAAAAATTCTGCATCTTTATACCAATCTGTAAAACATGTTTCATTTAAATTATTAGAAGAAAGTCCATGACCTGAATAATCAAATCTTAGAAAGCTGTGATTGCTATCTTTTGCCCATTTTTCAATAAAAAGTGCTTTTTTACCTTGCATATCTGACCCAAAACCACTTAGAAAGACGATACTATTTTCTTTTCCGATGCTCTGGTTGTATGCTATTTTGCTACCATGTGGAGTTTCTATAAAGTCTGTCATTAAAAATCCATTCGATTTAAGGTTAATAAGATGAGTAAAAATAAATATACCATAGCCCAAATATTACCAGCATTAAATACTGGTGGCGTCGAAAGGGGTGTTGTTGAAATATCTAAAGCATTGACAGAAAGTAACTTTAGATCAATTGTAATTTCTTCTGGTGGACATTTTGAAACACAGTTAAGAAGAAATGGCGCCATTCACTACAAGCTAGATGTACATTCTAAAAACCCTTTAAGGTGGATAAAAATAAGAAATCAGTTAAAAGTGATATTAGAAGAAGAAAAAGTTGATTTGTTACATCTTTGTTCAAGAGCGCCAGCCTGGATTGCTTTTCCTTTAGGTTCAATATTAGATATTCCTGTTATTACCTCTGTTCATATGAGATTTAGAAGAACAAATATTTTCAAAAAAATTTATAATAGTGTTTTAACTAAGGGAGATGCTGTTATTGCTATATCGAAGCATATAGAAAAAAGTATTAAAACTGTTTTTCCCAAAGTAGCTCACAAAATCAATGTTATTCATAGAGGAGTAGACTTAGAATTATTTAATCCAAATAACATAAAAGCTGGCAGGATAATTGCCCAATCAAAAATATTAAACTTAAGAGATAATGTCCCTGTTATTGTAATGGCTTCACGTCCTGCTATGTGGAAGGGATACAGTGTTTTAATAACTGCTCTGTCTAAGGTTAAAGAAGACTTTCAATGTGTGTTGATAGGAGCAGGCGACGGTAGTACAAAGTTTCAAAATATATTAATTAATAAAATCATTAAGTTAAAATTAGAAGCTAAGGTTAAATTATTAAAATCAACTAGAGATATTCAAGCTGCAATGATTTTAGGTGATATAGTTGTGATGCCATCTTTGACCCCTGAACCATTTGGCAGAGTAATACTAGAAGCACAAGCTTTAGGTAAAATACCTATTGCGTTTGATCATGGAGGAGCTTCTGAAACCATAATTGACGGTAAAAATGGATTTTTAGCTAAACCTAATGATGTTGATAGTTTAAGCAAAAAAATTTCCTTAGCTCTTTCGTTGAAAGGATCCAAAATGGAAAAAATTGGAGAATTTGCTAAAAAAAATGTGTCTAAAAATTTTAGCCATGATAAGATGTGTAAGTTAACTTTATCATTGTATAAGAAGAGTCTTGTAGAGTACAAAAGATAAATTTTAATAAGTAAGACAATGAATTATTTATACTGGATAAAATGCTTACAATTACATTACCTAATCAAGACAAAAAAAAATATAATCAACCTGTAACTTCTATGCAAATAGCAGAAGATATTTCAAAAAACTTAGCATCTAATGCTTTTGTTTCTCTTGTAAATGGTGAGCTTTGGGACCTGGAAAGAGTAATTGAAGTAGACAGTACTGTATCTATATTAACTCAAAAAAATAAAGAAATTCTTGATGTTATCAGGCATGACGCAGCGCATATAATGGCAGAAGCAGTTTTAGAGCTTTTTCCAGAAACACAAGCAACTATTGGCCCTTCAATTGAAAATGGTTTCTATTACGATTTTTTCAGAGAAAAAAAATTTTCTTTAACCGATCTTGATATTATAGAAAAAAGAATGCATGAAATTGTTGATAGAGATGAAAAAATTTTTAGGGAGGTTTGGACTAGAAAAAAAGCATTAGAACACTACAGTCAAAACAATGAAAATTTTAAAATCGAGTTAGTTAATGCTATTCCAGAAGACCAACTTATAACTTTTTATAGACAAGGTGATTTTCTTGATCTTTGCAAAGGTCCTCACACATCATCGACTAAAAAATTAGGTCATGCTTTTAAATTAACTAAATTAGCGGGATCATATTGGAGAGGCGATAGCAAAAATTCTGTACTTCAAAGAATATACGGAACTGCGTTTTTAAGTGACAAAGATCTTAAAAATTATTTATTAATGATAGAAGAAGCAGAGAAAAGGGATCACAGAAAACTGGGTAGAGAACTAGGCCTTTTTCATCTTCAAGATGAAGCTATAGGATCAGTTTTTTGGCATAAAAAAGGTTGGGCCATTTACCTTGAAGTTGAATCCTATATGAGAAGAAAACTTAATAAATCCGAATATGATGAAGTTAAAACTCCCCAAGTAATAGATAGATCGTTATGGGAAAAATCAGGACATTGGGAAAAATTTAAAGAACATATGTTTATGGCTAAAGGTGATGAAGATAAAACCCTTGCTTTAAAACCAATGAATTGTCCGGGTCATGTTCAAATTTACAAACAAGGTTTAAAATCATATAAAGATCTCCCCATTAGAATGGCCGAATTTGGTTCTTGTCATAGAAATGAACCATCTGGCGCTTTACACGGCATAATGAGAGTAAGGCAATTTACACAAGATGATGCTCATATATTTTGTATGGATAACCAAATAACATCAGAATGTGTAATATTCTGTGAGTTGTTACAAGCAATATATAAAGATTTTGGGTTTGCAGATTTAAAAGTTAAATTTTCCGACAGACCAGAAATCCGTGCAGGAGACGACAAAACATGGGATAAGGCAGAAAATGCACTTTTAGTTGCTATTAAAGCAGCAAACATAAGTTATTCATTAAACCCGGGTGAAGGCGCATTTTATGGACCAAAATTAGAGTTTGTTTTAACAGATGCAATTGGAAGAGATTGGCAATGTGGTACGCTTCAGGTGGATTTTGTTCTACCTAATAGATTAGGTGCATATTATGTTGATATAGATGGTCAAAAGAAAAATCCAGTAATGCTTCATAGAGCAATTTTAGGATCGCTAGAGAGATGGATAGGGATTTTAATTGAACAATACTCAGGTAGAATGCCATTATGGCTTGCGCCTATCCAAGTTACCATCTGTTCTATAACTAACAATACAAATGATTATATCCTTAAAATCAACAAAGATTTAGATAAAGTTGGTATTAGGAATGAAATTGATTTAAGAAATGAAAAAATTGGTTATAAAATTAGAGAGCACTCTAATAATGCAGTCCCAATAATAATCGTTATTGGCGATAAAGAACAAGAAACAAAAACTGTTGCGGTTAGATATTTAGGTTCAAAAAATCAAGAAAATTTAGATGTAGAAACTTTCATAGAAAATGTTAAAAGAAAATGTCTTCCTCCTGATATAATGTAGTTGAGTTTTTTTTTTAAAAGTTGTTAACAATTAATAATAAAATAGTGTAATAGTAGTCAAACTGTAATTTTTTAGAGGAGATTTTCGTATAGTAGGCTTAAATAATACCCCACCAACTCAAGATGGTCCAAGAATCAACGAGTTAATTAGAGCTGAGAATGTTAGATGTATTGGAGCTGGTGGAGAGCAGCTTGGTGTTATACCAATAAGCGAGGCTTTAAAGATAGCAGAAGATGAAAGTTTAGATTTAGTTGAGATTCAACCAAATGTAGATCCTCCAGTTTGTAAAATTTTAGATTATGGTAAATTTAAATATGAAGCTCAAAAAAGAAAAAACGAAGCTAGAAAAAAACAGAAAATTATTGAAGTTAAAGAGATAAAGTTAAGACCTAACATAGATAATAATGATTTCACTGTAAAAATGAAACAGGTAAAAAAATTTATAGAGAATGGTGATAAAGTAAAGATAACGCTAAGGTTCAGGGGACGTGAAATGACGCATCAAGCCCTTGGAGTCACAGTTTTAGATAGGGTTAAAGAAGATACTGAAGAATTATGTAAAATTGAAACTATGCCTAAGCTTGAAGGTAGGCAAATGGTTATGATATTAGCACCAAAATAAAATGGTAAAAATTTAATTCAAATATATTCAACTTAGGGTTGATAACTTTGTAATGCTTATGTATAAGCATTTTATATAACATTATAATTATGATTAAAGAGAATAAAATGCCAAAATTAAAAACAAAAAGCGGTGCAAAGAAAAGATTTAGCCTTACTGCAAGTGGAAGAGTTAAAGGAAGTCCAGCTTTTTTAAGTCATAATTTAAGAAAAAGATCTCAAAAAATGAAACGTCAAGCTCGTGGAACAATGATATTACAGGACTGTGACGCAAAAATAGTTAAACAGTTCATTCCGTACGCGTAAATAAGGAGAATCTCGATGGCTAGAGTAAAAAGAGGTGTAACAACTCATGCTAGACACAAAAAAGTAACAAAAGCTGCCAAAGGTTATTATGGTGCCAGAAAAAATCTTTTTACTGTTGCCACACAAGCTGTTGAAAAAGCTAGCCAATATGCGTATAGAGACCGTAGAAACAAGAAGAGAATGTTCAGAGGTCTCTGGATTCAAAGGATTAACGCTGGTTCTCGATTATATGGTTTAAATTACTCTAAATTTATGAATGGTCTTAAGTTAGCTGGTATAGATATAGACAGAAAAATTTTAGCTGATATAGCAGTGTATGAACCTCTTGCTTTTGAAGAATTAGTATCCAAAGCAAAGTTAGCAGCTGCGTAATCTTAGCTTTTATCAATAATAGATTTAATTTATTATTGTTGCTTTAATTTCAGGTTTTAAACAATTATGATCGCTGAATTGAAAGATAAAATTTTAAATTTATCCAATGACATTAGTCTTTTAATATCAGAGTGTCCTAACTTAAATTCTTTAGAAGAAATCAGAATTAATGCTTTAGGGAAAAAGGGTTCAATAACTTCTTATTTGAAAGATTTAAGAGCATACGATGATAATTCTAAAAGAGAAATTGGATCAATAGTTAATGAAATTAAAAATAAAATTAATAAAGAAATAGTCGATAGAACCCATTTTTTTAAAAAACAAATCCTTCAAGAAAAGATAAACACAGAAAAAATTGATGTTACTTTAACATCCTATGAAAATGAAACCGGTACTCTTCATCCTTTATCAAGAACTGTAGAAGAACTTTGTGCTATTTTTGCAGACATGGGATTTTCTATTGTAGATGGGCCAGACATTGAGACAGATTATTATAACTTTACGGCATTAAATATACCTACTGAACATCCTGCACGTCAAGAACATGATACTTTTTATCTTCAACCAAATAAAGATGGCAAAAGAAAAGTGTTAAGAACTCATACAAGTCCTGTTCAGATTAGGACTATGGAAAAAATTGATTTAGAAAATTTTGAAGAAATTAGATATATAATACCTGGTAGAACATATAGATCTGATCATGATGCAACTCATTCACCCATGTTTCATCAATGCGAAGGATTAGTGCTTGGTAAGAATATAAATATGGGCCATTTAAAAGGTTGTCTAATAGAATTTTGTAGAACTTATTTTAATTCAGAAAATTTACCTGTTCGCTTTAGGCCTAGCTACTTTCCTTTTACTGAACCATCTGCTGAAGTTGATATTGGATGTAGAAAAGAGAAAGATGGCAGTTTATCTATTGGTGAAGGTGAGGACTGGCTTGAGATTTTAGGCTCTGGAATGGTGCACCCGCGTGTTTTAGAAGGGGTCGGCATTGATCCATCTGTTTATCAAGGTTTTGCGTTTGGGATGGGATTAGAGAGGTTGACTATGCTAAAATATGGGATTCCAGATTTAAGACCGTTTTATGACAGTGATTTAAGATGGTTAAAGCACTATGGTTTTATTCCTGTGGATAATCCAAGTTTGCACTCAGGTCTAAATGGTGTTTTTTCATGAAATTGACCTGGAAATGGTTATTAGACCATCTTGATACAGATAGTAGTATAGATAAAATAATAGAAACTCTTCCAAAACTTGGTCTTGAAGTTGCCTCAGTTGTTAATTTAGCAGAGGAACTCAAAGAATTTATTTCCGTAAAATTAGTCGAAGTTTATAAACATCCAAACGCAGATAAACTTAATGTTTGTAAAGTGTTTGATGGACAAGATACATATAATGTTGTTTGTGGAGCTCCTAATGTAAGACAGGGTATGGTAGGCGTTTTTGCTAATGTTGGCACATTTATTCCAGGATTAAGTTTAACCTTAAAAAAGGGTAAAATTAGAGGAGAAGAGTCTTTTGGAATGTTATGTTCAGAAAAAGAGCTAACTATATCTGAGAACCATAATGGAATTATTGAATTACCAGACGATACAGTTTTAGGTTTATCAGTTGCAAAAGTGATGGACCTCAATGACCCAGTAATAGAGATTGAAATTACTCCAAATAGAGGAGACTGCCTTGGCGTAAGGGGTATAGCAAGAGATTTAGCAGCCTCTGGAATTGGAAAATTAAAAGATTTACAATATACGGAAATCAAAGGTGAATTTGATAGCTTTATAAATTGGAAAATAGATCTAAATGACACTGAAAAAAACTTATGTCCCAAGGTATTTGGAAGATCTTTTCAAGACTTAAATAATAAAGTATCGCCAGATTGGTTGAAAAACAGATTATTAGCTGTAGATCAAAGGCCTATATCCTCCCTTGTAGATATAACTAATTATATAATGATAGATATTGGTAGACCATTACACGCCTACGACGTAGAAAAGATTCAAGGTGACCAACTCATTATCAGACAATCTAAAAAAGATGAGAAGTTCGCCGCTCTTAATGGAAACACTTATAAATTAGACGAAGGGATGCTGGTAATTAGCGATGAACATGGTCTTGATGATTTAGCTGGGATTATGGGTGGTGAAAGGACAGGTGTAACAGATAAAACAACTAAAATGTTTCTAGAAGCTGCTATATTTGATCCTATTTCAATTGCAAAGACTGGTAGAAAATTAAATATAAATTCAGAAGCAAGGTACAGGTTTGAAAGAGGCGTAGACTATGATTCACCAGAATTAGTAATGCATTATGCTGCATCGTTGATACAAAAAATATGTGGTGGAAGTTTGAGTAAAGTAGTTTCACTTCAACAAGAACGAAACAATAAGCTTATTAAATTCAATCCTGAGATTACACACAAACTCACTGGTGTAAAAATTGAAAAAAAGATTTCTGAAGAAATTTTAACTAAATTAGGTTTTGAAATTAATTCTAATGAAATTATTTGGGATGTTATCGTCCCTTCTTGGCGTTCAGACATAGATGGAGTTGCTGATATTGTTGAAGAAATAATAAGAGTAAACGGTTATTCTTCTATTCCCATAACAAAGTTATCAAGAAGCAATTACATAGCTAAGCCAGCTATGAGAACAAAGCATCGCCAGACTTTTTTTGCTTCTAGAACGCTTGCTAGCAGAGGATATAACGAAGTCATTACTTTTTCATTCTTAAATAAGACAATGGCAAAACAGTTTAATGGTGGTTCTGAAGTTCTCAATTTAGTAAATCCAATATCCTCAGAATTAACTGATATGAGGCCGTCAATACTTCCAACTTTATTACAGGCTGCACAAAAAAATATCAAAAAAAGCTCAGAAGACATATCTTTTTTTGAGGTAGGGCCAATTTTTATTGGTGATAGCCCTGAGGAACAAATTAATACTATTACTGGAATTAGAATTGGGCATAAAATTAAAAAAGATTGGAAAAATGAGCCCGTTAAATTTGACTTTTACGATGTTAAAATTGACGTGTTAAAGGCCCTAGAAGCCATAGGCTTACCTCAAAACAGTATTAAAATTTTTAAAGACGTACCAAATTATTATCATCCTGGAAGAAGCGCTGTTTTTAAAATAGGTCAAAATGTAATCGCATATTTTGGAGAAATCCATCCTGAGATAAATGAATTTTATGGCTTCAGAAATAATGTAATTGGATTCGAAATTTTTCATGAAAACATTCCATTACCAAAAAAAAATAAAACATCTAGATCTATGTTAAAATTATTAACACTTCAATCGGTTACTCGAGAGTTCGCATTTGTTATTGATGAAGATATGGATTCTGAAAAACTAATACAAGTTGCTAAATCAATTAATAAAAATTTAATTAAAGATGTTTTTATATATGACGTTTATAAGGGAAACAAGATTCCTGTTGGTAAAAAATCAATTGCCATAAAAGTTCTAATCCAACCTATCCATGAAACTTTAACAGATGAAGATTTAGAAAATATTAGTTCTGATTTGATAGACGCTATTAATAATAAAATATCTGGAACTTTAAGAGAAGAGTAAATAAAACCCATTTTCCTCTTATTAAAAGTATAAGAGCTATAATGAATTAGACTTAATAATTTTATATGTTTGAATACTTGTTTAGTAATATTTAATTTAATTTTTTTTAAGAAATGGTGCCGTCAACTGGATTTGAACCAGTGACCTCGTCATTACCAATGACGCGCTCTACCGCTGGAGCTATGACGGCATTATTTATAATGTATAATTAAAATATGTTTTCTATAATGACAAGTTTTTTATAATTATGTAAATGTTAATTAATAAAAAGAATAAATTTAATTAAAATAGGAATACTAAAAAGGATATGATAAAAAAAGGTAAGGATGATAATGACCTGTCTCATTCGTTAAAAAAAAATTTAAAATTACGAAAGAAACAAGTTTTAGAAAGAGATGATAGAAACATTATTGGAAAAAGAACACAAAAAATTGGGGTGTCTAGGCTTAGCCTCAATGATAGTAAAAAGTAATTAAAGATTTAAAATGAATAATTTTGATAATACAGACGTTGAAAAAATCTTTATAAAAGGTGAAAATCAAATTAATGGGAGTGTAACAATTAGCGGGGCTAAAAACGCAGCTCTGCCTTTGATGGCTTTGTCTTTAATTATTAATAAGGGATTTAGATTATCTAATATTCCCAATCTTGCAGACACACGGCTGATGGCTAAATTATTAGCAGATTTAGGTACAACAATAGACTGGCAAAATGATACTATAAATTTTAATGGTGGTCCTCAAAAAGATGAAGCTTCATATGATCTTGTACGGCATATGAGAGCATCTATACTTGTGTTGGGACCATTGTTAGTTTCTAAAGGCACAGCGAAAGTTCCGTTGCCTGGTGGTTGTGCTATTGGTACCAGGCCTATTGATTTACATATATTGGTTATGGAAAAACTCGGAGCTATAGTCACTTTTGATTCAGGATTTATTCATGCTTCATTAAAGTCTGATGGCTTAAGAGGTGGAGTTATTAACTTTCCGAAAATATCTGTTGGCGCTACAGAGAGTGCGATTATGACAGCTGTGTTAGCAAAAGGTGAAACTAAAATTTTAAATGCTGCACAAGAGCCAGAAATTGTAGATTTAGGAATGTGTTTAATTAAAGCGGGAGCTAACATTAAGGGGCTAGGAACTAATACAATAACTATTAATGGTGTTAAAAAATTAACCTCTGTTAATTATTCAGTAGTGCCTGATAGAATAGAAGCAGGTTCATTTGCAATAGCTTCAAGCATAACAAAGGGTGATGTTGAAATTTTAAATGTAAGGCCAGGTGATCTTAATTCATTTTTAAATGTATTAAAAGCTACTGGAAGTAATGTTCAAATCCACAAAAACTCTTTTAGAGTTTCTTCTTCAAAAAGACCAGTTCCTCATAACATTACAACTGAGGCTCACCCAGGATTTCCAACTGACTTGCAAGCCCAATTTATGGCTTTAATGTCTATTGCTGATGGTAATACAATTATCAAAGAGACAATATTTGAAAATCGTTTTATGCATGTGCCTGAATTAATAAGAATGGGAGCTAAAATTGTTATAACTAAGCAAGAGGCAATTGTTAATGGTGTTAAGAAGTTAAAAGCTTCTAGGGTAATGGCATCTGATTTGAGAGCATCAATGTGTATGATCCTAGGAGCTCTTGCAGCTTCCGGTACAAGTGAAATTGATGGTATTTTTCATTTAGATAGAGGTTATGAAAATTTAGTCGATAAACTGTCAAATCTAGGAGCTAATATCAGAAGGTCTTTCTAAAGTGACTTGGTATTGTAATGGGTAATCTTAATGAATTACGAAAATAAAATAAAATTAAATGCATTTACTAATGATGACTTAAAAATATTATCTTATTTGTGCCAAGACGCCATTCTATCTAATGAGGAGTTTTTCTTCGATAAAGATCAAGAGCTATTTATTGCTACTTTTTCACGATATTGCTGGGAAAAAGAAAAAAATATTAATACTGAAAGTAATGTAAATTATAGAGTAATATCTGGTTTCCAAATTAAACATGTTAAAAAAATTTCTTATAAAAAGTTAAATTCATCTATTCCTTTTTTGAACTTGCTTGCAATCTCATATAAAAGTAAAAAAATCACATTGCATTTTTCTTCCTCTGTAGAATTTGTTCTAGAATGTGATAAAATTGAGGTATATCTAGAGGATATAGATATACCTTGGCCTACAAAATTAAAACCCGAACACAAATAATTAGATAGTTAGGTCATTAATATGAATAATAATAATAATTTTACTATAGCACTTCCTAAAGGCAGAATTTTGGATGTAGTTTTACCAATCTTAAAAAGAGTAGGTATAGAGCCGGAAACATCTTTTTTCGATGAAAAAGATCGTAAACTTATGTTTAAGAGTAATGTAAACAACATCAATATAATACGTGTACGTTCTTTTGATGTAGTTACGTTTTTAGCATATGGTGCAGCTCAAATGGCTTTTGTTGGAAGCGATGTATTAACTGAATTTGATCATTCAGAAGTCTACTCTCCTATTGATCTTAATATAGGTAAATGTAGAATGGTTGTCGCTGCTCAAAAAGACATAGCTGTTAATGAGGACCCAAGAACGTGGAGCCATGTTAGAGTTGCCACTAAATATCCAAACATTACTAGAAACCATTTTGAATCAAGAGGCGTACATGCAGAATGTATCAAACTAAATGGTGCCATGGAATTGGCTCCTTCAATGGGTTTATGCAAAAGAATTGTTGATTTAGTAGAATCTGGATCTACTTTGAAAGCCAATGATCTCGTGGAATTAGAAGAGATTTGTAAAGTTTCCACTCGATTAGCTGTTAATAGAAGTTTTATAAAAACAAACTCAAAAACAATACAACCTTGGATAGACAAGGTTGGAGACATAATAAATGAACAAAAATAAAGTTACAAAACTAAATACATTAGAACAAAATTTTCAATCTAATTTGAACAAGTTATTAAGTAATGAGCAAGAAATTAGTGTTGATATCCATAATACAGTTTTAAATATAATAAAACAAATACAAGAGTTTGGTGATAAAGCATTACTAGATTTAGTTGATAAATATGATGGTATTAAGGTAGACAAAATTGAACAATTAAAAATATCTCAAAAACAACTTAAATTAGCTTATACTTCGTTAAACAATAATGAAAAGGAAGCCTTAGAATTTGCAGCTAGTAGAATACGTTCTTTTCACCAGCACCAGATACCAATGGATTTAGAATATCAAGATGATGTTAAAGTAGATCTTGGTTTGAAATATACACCAGTAAATTCATGTGGATTTTATGTTCCTGGTGGAAAAGCTATCTACCCATCATCTGTTTTAATGAATGCAATTCCAGCTAAGGTTGCAGGTGTTAACAGAAGAATTTTAGTAAGCCCAATTTCTGATTTAAATAAATCTAAAATAGTACTAGCAGCTGCTTATATTGCGGGCGTAACTGATTTTATATGTATGGGGGGTGCCCATGCAATTGCGACTTTGGCATATGGCACAGAAACTATTGATAAGGTAGATAAAATTGTTGGCCCAGGTAATGCATATGTAGCTGAGGCTAAAAGACAAGTTTTTGGAAAAGTAGGAATTGATTCAATTGCAGGTCCTTCAGAAGTATTAATTGTTTGCGATGGAACAGCCAACCCAGATCATGTTGCAATTGATCTTTTATCTCAAGCTGAACACGATGAAGAAGCTCAAGCAATTTTGATAACTGATAGTAAGGAACTTGCTTCTAAAGTAGAAGTCTCAGTTCAAAATTATCTTGCAGATCTTAAAAGATCAAAAATAGCAAGTTCTTCCTGGTATAATAACGGAGCTATTATTATTGTAAAAGATATTGATGAAGCAATAGGATTAGTTAATTTCATAGCTCCAGAACATTTAGAATTAATATTTAAAAATGCAAAACAATCATTAAATAAGATTAAAAATGCAGGAGCTATTTTTATTGGTCATAATACCCCTGAGGCTATTGGAGATTACATTGCTGGACCCAATCATGTACTTCCCACAAATGGAACAGCAAAGTTTTCAAGTGGATTAGGAGTTATAGATTTTTATAAGAGGACTACAATAGTTAATTGTAACAAAGAAAGCCTTGGCATAATTGGTAAGCATGCTATAACTTTAGCAGAAGCTGAAGGTCTTGAAGCTCATGCTATGTCTATCGCTTTAAGAATTAATAAGTAATTATCAAAATAATTTAATAAAAATCTTGACTAATTATGTATATTAGTCAGATTACACTTAAAAACTAAATGAGGTTACATGGCAAAAGAAGGCGTTATAGAATTTTCTGGTTTAGTAGAAGAACTTTTACCAAATGCGATGTTTAGAGTTAAACTCGATAATGAACATCAGGTTTTAGCTCATACTAGTGGTAAAATGAGAAAAAATAGAATTAGAGTTTTACTAGGCGACAGAGTTAATGTTGAAATGACCCCTTATGATTTAACCAAAGGTAGAATTACGTTTAGATATAAATAGTTTTTATTTTTTGAGTTTGTTTTATGAACAAATCTAACGTTAACAAGCATTTTATATTAGGTTCAGGCTCATCAAGACGTATTGATTTACTGCATCAGATAGGTGTTTATCCAGACCTTATATTAAAACCAAACATCAACGAAATTAATCAAAAGAATGAACTCCCATTAAATTATGTAAAAAGAATAGCGGTTGAAAAAAACAAAATTTTTCAAGATAAATACCCTTCATCTATAATATTGACTGCTGACACCGTTGTCTCCGTTGGGAGAAGGATACTTCATAAAGTAACAGAGGCAAAACAGGCTGAAGAGTATTTAAAACTTATTTCAGGCAGAAGACACAAAGTACTTACGTCCTTTTGTCTTTTCTCTCCTGACAATCGATTAAAGATAAAAACAGTCCAATCAGTTGTTAAATTTAAAAGATTAAGTTCAAAAGAAATTTTTTATTACATTCAATCTAATGAATGGCAAGGTAAAGCTGGAGCTTATGGTATTCAAGGAATTGCAGCTTCATTTATTAATTTTTTATCCGGATCTTATAGCAATGTTGTAGGTCTACCTTTAGCTGAATTGTATAGAATGCTTTTATCTATTGGATATAAATTTAATAATGACTAATAAACTTCCTAATCATTTTATTTTAATAGATAAATGTGCTGAAGAAACAAGAATAGTAGAAATTTTAAATAAAAAAATTCTAAAAATGAGTTCCTGGTTTAATACAAATCCGTCAATTGTTGGTAATATATATGAAGCAAAAATTATTAAAACACTGCACGGAGGAATTGTTCGTGCTAGGTTAAAAAATGATACTGTAGTGAGTGTAAGAGGTGTTCCTAAGTCCAATAAAGTTAATAGTGTTGTTAAAGTAATCATTGTAAGTGAAAAATTCGATGATAAACCTATTCAAGCAAATTTATTAGATTCAAATTCACAATTTGAACAAAAATTAAATGCATTAGATAAAATAGAAAAAATAATATTCCTTTATTTTACAAAAAACATCCCTGTTTTAGAGGATAAATATGCAGTATATTGGGATGAATTAGATTTAGATCAATGTTTTCTTGAGGCTTTGCAACCAAAGGTAAATATTACAGGCGGTGGATTGATCTGGATTGAAAAAACAAAAGCAGCAACTCTTATTGATATAGATACTCAAAAATTAATTCTTAATTCAGATGAGGATATGTTCGATTTTTGTAAAAAAGCATATGTTAGATGTCTTGAAGAGATTAAATTAAGAAATATTGGAGGGATGATATTAATAGATTTTCCAAGAATGTCTTCTACTAAAAAAAAGTTATTACATGAAAAAATTGTTGAAATAGGGAAAAAATATTTTACTGATGGCAACTTCCTTGGTTTTTCAAAATTGTTACTATATGAAATTTATATTCCAAGAAATTTAGCTTTATTGGAAAATTTTTACGAGAATAGTGATCAATTTAATTTTCAAAATCATTTAAGATCGTTATGGAGAGCATCTAAAAAAATTCAATCAAAAACTAAGATTCAATTTATATGTGGAAATAATTTATATAAAAAAATTATAAATAAAAAGTATCCATCTTTTATTAAAGTCATTCAAAGAAATGATCTTCCTAATGATTATGGTGAATTGTCGGAAACTAATTTATGAAAAAAAAAGAAATAAAAAAATTAAAGTGTCTCACATGTAAAAAAGAATTTAACTCTGAATCGAACACAAAACCTTTTTGTTCTCAACGTTGTAGTTATATTGATTTAAATAATTGGTTAGGTGAAAAATACTCAATTCAGACAAACGAAGATGATTACGAAAAAGATATTTAATTTTTTATTTTGTTTTATAGACATAATCTAGTCTAGGCGTTATAGATAATAAATCCATTTGCCCGGGTAGCTCAGTTGGTAGAGCAGAGGACTGAAAATCCTCGTGTCGGTGGTTCGAATCCGCCCCCGGGCACCACGTTATCAAAAAAAAATTAACTTTAAATATTTATTATTTAGCCAAAAATACGATTGGTCATGTCTGGAAGGTCTACTCCAAAAAATGCTTTTTTAACCATCTGTTTATGATCACTATCTAAAACTCTAGCAAGAATAGAGGCGTAAACTGCCCTGGCATCAACAGATGAATTTAAATCACGTCCTTCAAATAAATTCTTTTTTTCAAGACCAGGCCAATCACTTATTATTTTAGACTTGTTTAATAGACCTCCAGCCATAAGAATAGCAGATCCATAACCATGTTCTGTACCAGATCCACCATTTTGATCGAGTGTTCTTCCAAATTCAGTAAGTGAAACAATTATTGTGTTTTCAAAAGCAGAACTCATTTCGTTTTCTAGGGTCGAGATTATTTGGTCAAACTGTCTTAATTTTTTTGCATGTTCTCCATTGTTACCACCTTGATCAGCGTGAGTATCAAATCCTGCTATATCAAAAACGGCAATACTTGGCCCTTCTCTTTGAGCGAGTTGTTGACCAGCAATTTTAGCTAATTTTTTAATATCTTGGCTTGCATTCTTACTGTTTTGCATCATAGAAATTGGTCGTTGACGTATGGTATTTAAAACATTGCTTAATACTTTATCCTTACTATAGTCATTCGCTAATATTTTTAAGGTTTCATCACTTGGTAATTTATTTGCTGAGGGCATGAAATTATCAAGATCTCTTCCACCCCTTAATATTAAAGGCATAGGTAGTGAGATAGACAAACTCTTGCTATTGCCAGTTTCAAGAGCTCTTCCTAACCATCCAGTTTTATCGTAATAAGGTAAAGTTCCACCACTTTCCATTAGGTATTGTCCCTCAAAATGAGACCTGCCTGTATAAGGAATAGAGGTAGCATGAAAAATTGATGCTTTATCTTTATCCCATAACTTTTTAAATGATTTAAGTTGTGGATGAAGTGCAAAATCAGATGTAAGTTTTAATGGTTTTTCTACACCAATATCTGGTCTAGCGTCTGCAAGAATGTTATTACCTATAAATGGAACTGCTGTAAGTCCATCCATTCCACCACGTAACATAACAACTACTAAGTTTTTTTTAGTTAAAGATGAACCAAATGCATTTGAAATCATAGGGGCAGTAACTATTAAAGATGCAGAACCACTCAAAAATACTCGTCGAGAAATATTCATACTTTTAAAACCTTCCTACTACATAATAAAGCAATTAAAGAATTTGATCCTTCATTGTTTATTTCTAGCTTTCTCAAGACTTCCAATAATTCTTTAGGATTATCAAAGTTTTTGTTAACCATTTTTTTTGAAATATCAATTTCTGGTATAGAATTTTTATATAGTCCAATTTGTGTGGGGTTGTTAACTAATGCAATTCTTCTAACAAGATATTCTTGTGACAGCCATTCAGCTTCAGTATCTGGAAAGCCATTTGGTTGTTTGGCCCTATAGGGAAGATGACCTAATTCAGCAAGGATCCACTTTATTTTATTTTGTTTATAATTAAGTTTTGATTTAAAATCGTATTCAAAAATTTGAGGATCTCCAGGCCAATCAGCGCCAGTCATTCTTGCAATTTGAATAAGCCATGTTTCTGGTGAAAGAAATTTTTCTTCTGTTTCACCATATTCCCAGGCTGCTTTTAAAACGGCCTTATGGATATCTATTAACATTCCATCTGATTTTACCCAGGCATCAGTAACAATTTTAATCATATCTTTATTTGGATCATCACATATAAAATGTCGGCATAATTTCCATGCAATGAAATTTCTACAACTTTCACTTGAGCATAAGTCATCAACTAGTTCTCGTAATTGTTTTTTGCCATGGGTTTTTTTATTAAATCCTGATGTTTTATATTCTTTTCCTAGTACTTTATGCGTTCCAGGTTCATGATTATAATGTTCATATCCAGTTTTTTTTAAATCACCCTTATGTCCTTTTTTCCATCCTGTAAATCCCCAGCCTGTCATAATATATGCAGTATTAATTACATCCTCTTGAGTGTACCCTGCTTTAGGAGATATAGTGTGAAGTTCTAGTAGTTCACGCCCATGATTTTCATTTAATCCTTTTACACGTTTATTTTTACTTTTTCTGTATACATTACTATCTGAATTAGGGCCGGCTGATTTAAAATTATCTAAACTCTTTATCATTGGCCATGTTATTGTCATGTTATAGACCATGTCAGAAAAATTACCTGTCATTAATGGGCGTAATTGTTCTCTTTGCATTGGTCCTGTGTTAAATACTGGTAATTTATTTTTATCAACAATAGCAAAGTGGTTTCCCCAAAAATGCCAAAATCTTTCGAATACAGGTTGATCTCCATGAACTGCTTGATGATGTCTAATCGCTAACTCGTATTTTTCGAAAAATTTACGTCCAGTTCGACGATTTAGTTTTCTTCTCTTTAACTTTGCTTTTGTTGGATTTTTTTCTGTATCTTGAATTTTATCTTCTTCAAGTTGAAAATCTATCCTTATATCAATCATCTCATTTTCTGTGTATAATCTTCCAGGCCAAATCATTTTTGGCACAACTGTCATTTGAGATTTAGCCCAATTAAGAGGGTCTTTTGGAACATTCTCGTCGGGTCTTAAACCAAATCCCACACGGCGAATAAATGCTTTAGTTTTCATAAATGTATAAATTCCTAATTAAAATATTTTATTTTTGATTATATTAAAAAAAAAAACAACTTATTTTTAGGGTATAATTAATTTGTATAAATTATGATTTTGATTAAAATTAAAATTTAATAAATTTTTCAAGGAAGCATTATGCCTAAAGATAATCCAACTAATAAAAAGAAAGTTCTTATGGTTCAAGGCCTCCATGAAGAGGGAAAGAAACTATTATTAGAACGAGATGATATTGAAGCAATTACCATCATGTCAGCTGATGAAAATGAAATTCTGGAAGCAGCAAAAGATGCCCATGGGGTTACTGTTAGAACTGCAAATATTACTAGAAAAATAATTGAAAATTCTAAAAATCTTCAGATAGTCTCTAGGCATGGTGTTGGATATGATTCTATCGATGTTGATGCTTTAAATGATTGTGGGATTCCTTTGGCAATAGCTGCACATTCAAATATGATTTCTGTTGCAGAGCATGCGATGTTTATGTTGTTAGCACTTTCTAAAAATGTTTTTTATTATGATAAATTTGCTCGAAAAGCTGATTGGACTGCTAGGTGGGATATAAGAGCCTGGGACGTTGCTAATAAAAACATTCTTATTATTGGATTTGGAAGGATTGGATCGAAGTTGGTTAAAAGAGCTCTGGCCTTTGATATGAATGTTTTTGTATATGACCCTTACATAGATGCTTCTGAAATAACAAAATCTGGAGCGAAATATGTAGATAATTATTTAGATATTTTAAAAGATATGGACGCAGTATCATTACATTGTCCAAAAAATAAGGAAACAACTGACATGTTTTCCGAAAGAGAATTTAATATGATGAAGAAAAGTTCATTTTTAATAAACTGCGCTAGAGGCGGAATAGTAAATGAAAAAGCTCTTTATAACGCTCTAACCTCTAAAAAAATTCTAGGTGCTGGATTAGATGTATACGATGATGAACCTTCTACATCTTCAAACCCACTTTTTAGTTTGGATAATATTCTCCTTTCACCACACATTGCAGGAGTTACTCAAGAAGCCACCATCAGAATGTCAAAACAAGCAGTTCAAAACGTGCTTGATGTATTTGATAATAAAGTAGACCCTGAAGTCATAATTAATAAAAATGTTTTATAGGAGTAAATAAATGGAACAGCAATCTTTAAGAAACTGTTGGTCAAAAGGTAAGGGAGCCATTAATGCCTGGTGTTCCATTCCAAATGCAGTTACAGCTGAAATGATGTCAATGAATGACTTTGATTCTATAACAATAGATATGCAACACGGTTTAGTAGATTATCAAACTGCCTTAAATATGCTTCAAGTGATTTCCGGATCTGGAAAGACACCTATGGTAAGGGTTCCTTGGAACGAACCAGGAATAATAATGAAATCTTTAGATGCAGGAGCTCTGGGTGTGATTTGTCCAATGATAAACACTCCTGAAGATGCTAAGGCATTTGTTGATACCACAAAATATGCTCCTGTCGGAAGTCGGAGTTCTGGCCCTACAAGAGCTGTTATGATACATGGCCCTAATTATCATGATGAAGCAAATGATAATATAATATCTTTAGCGATGATAGAAACAGTTGAAGCTTTAGACAATGTTGAGAAGATTGCAGCAACGGAAGGTTTAACTGGGATTTATATAGGTCCATCAGATTTAAGCATATCTATGGGATTTAAACCGGGTTTAGATAGAGTAGAGCCAGAGGTTATAAAAGCCATTAAAAGAATTGAAAATGCCTGCATAGATAATAATATCAAAGTCGGTATACACTGCCTTTCTCCTTCATATTTGAAAGATAAATTATCTAATGGTTATCATTTAGCTACACTTGCTAGTGATGTAAGAATTTATGCGGAAGGTATTAGCAATAAATTAAAAGAAGCAAGAGCTTAATTTTATATATTTTATAATTAAGGAGAAGATATGAGGGCAGTAACGGTTGTCGAAAGTGGAGTTGATATTTTAGATGTTGATATTCCAAAACCACAAAGAAATGAAGTACTAATTAAAGTTTTTGCCTGTGGTCTGAACAGAGCAGATTTAGTTGTTGCTGACGGTGGCGCTCATGGTTCTGCAGGTGGTTCTGGAACAATAGTGGGGATGGAATTTTCAGGAGAAGTTGTTGAGTTTGGAAGTGATGTGCTAGATCTTGAGGTTGGTGATAGAGTTATGTGTTCAGGTACCGCTGCATGGGCTGAATATGCTATTACGGATTGGGGAAGGGTGATTAAAATTCCTGATAATAATATGGATTTTATTACAGCAAGCACTTTACCAATAGCTCTTGCTACTATGCATAATGCAATTGTTACCGCTGGTGAATTTATAAAGGGACAATCTATTCTTATTCAAGGTGCGAGTTCTGGCGTTGGTTTAATGGGATTACAAATGGCAAAGCATTTTGAAGCAAAAATGATTATTGGTACGTCAACAAAGCCTGAAAAGTTTGATAGATTAAAACAATTGGGTGCAGACTTTGTTGTAAACTCAAAAAATCCTAAATGGTCAGATGAAGTTTTAGATAAAACTAATAGTGAGGGAGTTGATTTAATCATAGATCAATTGTCTGGATATACTGTGAATCAAAATATGCTGGCTACTAAGATTAAGGGAAATATTGTGAATGTAGGAAGATTAGCTGGAGGGCCTTCTGAGTTTAATTGTGACATACATGCACTTAGAAGAATAAATTATAAAGGTGTTACTTTTAGAACTAGATCTTTAGATGAAATTAGAAAAGTATTTAAAGATATGTGGAGCGACTTAAGTAATGCTGTGTCGAATGGAACACTGTCGATGCCAATTGAAAAAGTTTTTGATTTCAAAGATGTTTCTCAAGCATTGTCTCATATGAGAGGAAACAAACACTTTGGAAAATTAATCTTAAAATTATAAAGTCATTATACTTTGTTTTCTGATCCAATAATTATTATAGCTATTTTAGTAGCTTTCTCCCTTGGTGGTATTTTAAAGGGTGCTACTGGAGCAGGTGCCCCTATAATAACAATTCCAGTCATTGCAGCTTTTTATGATGTAAGAATTGCAGTTATTATAATGGTAATTCCAAATTTATTAACAAATATTGGACAGTTATATCAATTTAGAAAAACTATTTTACCTAAATTCTTTACTTTGTCGTTCGCCATAGGTGGAGGTATTGGAGCATTTTTGGGTACAATATTATTAGTAAATTTATCAATTAAAATTTTGACATTGTCAGTTGCTTTTATTGTTATTGTTTACATACTTCTAAAATTAATAGTACCTTCGTGGAAATTGACTTATGAAAAGGCTAAGAAGTTAGTTTTTTTAATGGGTGGCTTTGGTGGGGTTCTTCAAGGAACAGCTGGGCTTTCAGCTCCCATATCAATAACATTTTTAAATTCCATGAAATTAGAACGGAATCAATTTATTCCTACTATTTCTGTTTATTTTGGAGTGATGTCTATTTTTCAAATGCCTACTTTGTATTATTATAACTTCTTAAATTTGGAGATTATTTTAATCAGTTGTATATCTACGTTAGTACTTTTATTATTTATGCCGCTTGGATCTTGGATAGCTAAAAGTGTGTCTAAAGAAAGTTTTGATAAGATAACTTTAATACTTTTAGGTTTCATTGCCTTTAGAATTATATATTTAAATTTTTAAAAAATATTATTTATATCTATTTCCACAGACTAATTTGCCATTTTGAGTGACACATCCATATTGAAGTACTCTAGAATTATTTTTAAGTTTATCTTTTGAAGCTTTATTCATACAACCTGCTAGAAATTTCTTTTTAATATCATCACTATTTATTATTTTACCGCTATTAATAACATCTCCATCGTTAGATAACGTTAAATAACTTAAAGGCACAACTTTTATATTTTCTTGACCTTTAAAAAGTAGATTTAAATTATTTCTATAATTAATTAACTCAAGTTCGTTTTCTTTAGATAAAAAAAGATCATTCTTAAAATTTTTAATACTATAATTTAAAAATTTTACATTATGTGTGTCAGTTGAGTTGATTGGAATTGAAAGATAAAGAGTTCCACTTCTAAACTGAAATGTAATTTCGTAATTTTCTTTTAAAAGAACTTGAGCGTTTATCTTTATAGATGAATGAGCAGACAAACATAATTTGGTTTTATTTTTTAAAATAAAACTAGCTGGTACATTCTTTGTTTTCAGAAAGTCACCAGTCTTAATCTCATAAGTATTTTTAAGGTTAAATCTTTTACCATAAACATCGAGTACAAATACTTCATTATTTAATTCAGTCACAATTAATTTCGAAGCACTAAAACTGTTAGTATTAGAAAAAATTAAAAAGAATAAAAATAATGAAATTATTTTTATTTTAAAATAAAAGTTCATTCTTAAATTGGTAGTCACACTATTAAATGTGACCACCTTAATTATTTATATATTATCCTGGAATTTTACCTTCCACACCTTGAAGATAATAATTCATACCCCACAAAGCACCATCATCAAGAGTTTTTCCCGCAGGAATAATTTCATTGCCAGTATTATCAACTAATGGACCAGCAAAGATATTTAAATTCCCACTTTTAATATCTTGAACTGCTTTTTCTGCTTTATCAGCAACATCAGAAGGCATATTTTGAAACTCAGAAATTAATAACATATCTGTGTCCAATCCTCCCCAAACGTTACCTGCCCAATGATCTGGTCCATCACCTGTGTTCCATTTACTATTTCTTAAAGCCTCTATTTTTTTTATAAAATATGGTCCCCAGTTGTTTATGGATGCAAATAACTGAGCTTTGGGAGCAAAAGCAGACATGTCAGTAGATTGTCCAAATCCTAAAGCCCCTTTTTTCTCGGCTATTTGAAGCATCGCTGGTGAGTCTGTGTGTTGAGCTAATATGTCAGCTCCTTCAGCGATATGAACTTTCGCAGCGTCTGCTTCTTTAACTGGATCATACCAGGTGTTTGCCCATATAACCGAAATAGATGCATCTTTATTTACAGATTTTAATCCTTGTGCAAATGCGTTAATACCCATTATGACTTCTGCTATTGGGTATGCACCGATATATCCAATTTTATTCGTCTTAGTCATTAATCCAGCTACAACACCTTGGATATATCTACCTTCATAAAATCTTATATTGCCTGTCGCAACATTTGCTGATCTTTTATAACCTGTAATGTGTTCAAACTTAATATCTGGAAATTCTTTAGCCACTTTTAAGGTTGGGTCCATGTAACCAAAAGAAGTAGTAAATATAATTTCATTACCTTGTTTTGCTAACTCTCTAATAACCCTTGTAGCATCTGGACCTTCTGGAACATTTTCAACTACTGATATTTTAACATTTTCTCCAAAATGTTTTTCAACCATTTTTTTGCCCAGTTCATGAGCATAAGTCCATCCATGATCTCCTGGTGTTGTTAAATACACAAAGCCAACCTTAGTTTGGTTTGAGTCCATATCAACAATAGAAGTTTTCGATTTGTCTTGATAGAATAAGTAAGCTGCAACACCAATAACAACAACAGATAGAGTTAGTAAAATTTTTTTCATAATAAAGACCTCATATTTTTTTTAAAATATTAGTCTTAATAAAAAAAATGACAATAAAAAAAGGCTTATTTTTATCAATTTCTTTTATTTTTTACTATTTGCACATTTTTAGTGCTTATCTATAAACGGCTTACCTAGTGAAGCTGGAACAATATTTTTATTTTTTGATATTCTTCCTGAAATCATTGTTAAAGCAATAATAGTTGCTATGTAAGGCATCATTGAAAGTATCTGAGAAGGAACAGGCCATCCTCTAGCTTGTCCAACTAATTGAGCTATTGTAATGCCTCCAAATATTAATGCCCCAACTATTATTCGCCAAGGTATCCAGGAAGCAAATACAACCAATGCTAATGCTATCCATCCTCTACCAGCTGTCATGCCTTCTGACCAATGAGGAGTTAATACTAGTGGAATATAAGCTCCACCAATACCAGCACACATTCCTCCAAAAGATGTTGCAAACCACCTTATCTTTTTGACTGAATAACCAATTGAATGGGCACTGTGATGATCGTCACCTACAGCTCTTAAAATAATACCAGATTTTGTATATTTAAGAAAATACGTCGCTAATACAATTATACCGATAGATATGTAGGCGATGAGATCCTGTTTAAATAGGATGGGACCAATGAAAGGGATATCTGATAAAAATAAAATTTCAATTTTAGGTAATGAGGTTATAGTTTTTCCTACTAATGGGGCTCCTGCTAAGCCAGTTAATCCAGTTGCAAAGATTGTTAACCCAAGTCCTGTTGCTACTTGGTTTGTCATAAAATTAATTGTAAAAATTGAAAATATAGTAGCCATAAATATCCCTGAGAGCGCTCCAGCTATTATGCCAAAGTAAGGATTCTCTAACCACAACACAGCAGCCAAGGCACCAACTGCTCCACTTAACATCATTCCTTCAACGCCAAGATTTAAAACTCCACTTTTTTCAGAAATGAGTTCTCCTATTGCAGCTAATAACAAGGGTATTGAAGTTGCTATTATAGTTAAAATCAAGGCATCCATTCTTATTTAAACCTTTTCCACTTTATTTGATATTTTTGAAGTGTTTCTCCAGTTAACAAGAAAAATAATAATATACCTTCAAATAATCCAGTTACAACTTTTGGAATTCCCATAGTCATTTGAGCATTATCAGCACCTAGTTTAACAGTTGCTATAGTTATGCCAGCAAACAATATTCCAATTGGATTTAATCTTCCCAAAAAAGCAACTATAATTGCTGTAAAACCATATCCAAATGAAACTTCTGGTTGTAATTGACCCATATTTGCTGAAACCTCTACAACTCCAGCTATTCCAGCTAACCCACCTGACAACAACAATACTGTCATGGTAATAGAATTTTCTTTGAAGCCTGCAAATTTAGCTGCCTTAGGGGCGGATCCTAAAACTGTTATTTTAAATCCTCCTAATGTTTTATTTATAAAAATCCATGATAAAGGGATTAAGAAAATTATTAGTAAAATACCATAATGTAGTTGTCCAAGATAACCTATTCCTGGAAAAGATATTTTATTAATCAATGCCCCTTCAGGATAAGGTTTGGTTAGAGGGAAACCAAAACTCATCGGATCACGTAATGGACCTCTTACAATAAAATCTATAAATAACATCGCTACGTAAACAAGCATTAAGCTTACTAAAATTTCATTAACATTTAACCTTGTCTTTAAAATTGCAGGAATAAATGCCCAAATGGCACCTCCAATAAATCCTACTAAAAACATAAAGAATAATAAGATCTTGGTTTCCACATCTGGAAACATTAAAGCAAACGAGCCAGCCAATAAAGCTCCCATTATAAACTGTCCCTCAGCACCAATATTCCAAATATTTGCTCTAAAGCAGAGCATCAAACCACAGCCTATAATAATTAATGGACATGCTTTTACAAAAATATCACTTACCCTATCTATTCTTGAAAAGGGTGACATAAAAACTTGGTATAATGTTTCTAAAGGATCATACCCAAGAAACGTGAAAATCAATAAACCAAAAAAAATAGTAAAAAATATTGATACTAATGGACCAAGAATTACCCAATTTTTTGAAACTTTATCTCTTGGTACAAACGTAAACATTATGAAACTTCTGATTTAGTACTGTTATTAATATTTGCCCCCATCAATAAACCAACATCACTTGCAGACATTTCATTTACTGGCAAAATATCACTTAAAACTCCGTTATTTATTACACAAACTTTATCGGAGAGTTCAAAAATTTCTTCTAAATCTTGGCTTATTAAAATAACAGCTTTTCCTTTTTGAGATAGATTCAGTAGTTTCTGCCTTATGGACGTTGCTGCTCCTATATCAACGCCCCATGTTGGTTGAGAGAAAATTGCTACTTTTGGATTGTTAGCCATTGATCTACCTAATATAAATTTTTGTAAATTTCCACCAGATAACTGATTAGCGAGAGGGTTTGGTTCTGGGCACCTTACATCGTTATCTTTAATTATTTTATTACTTTCTTCTGTACTATGTTTGGGATTGATAAGGAAATTAGTAAAAAATTTATTTCTATTCTTATATTTATAATAATAAGTCAAAAATGTATTTTCGTTTAAAGCTAAGTTTGGAACAGTTGCATGAAGTGTCCTTTCTTCAGGTATTGGCTCTATTCCTAATTTTCTTCTCAAAGTAATGTTTTTTTTGCCTATTGGAACATTTTCTAATAAAATTTCGTTGTCATTATTGCAAATTACTTCACCACTTAAAACTTCCATTAATTCATTTTGACCATTTCCAGCAATCCCAGCTATTCCTAATATTTCACCAAAATTAATTTTTAAACTTATATTTTTTAAAGTTATTCCAAAATCGTTATTTTTAATTTTGTTCAAATTTTTAACTTCAAAGGCAACAGTTTTACTATTTTTAATATTATTTTTTTTCAATTTAGTTATTTTTTTACCTACCATTGTTTCAGCTAATTCTATAGTTGAAGTGGTTTTAGCGTTTAGAGTAGAAACACATTTCCCAGATTTCAATATTGTAACTTGATTAGCTAATTCAATAATTTCCTCTAATTTGTGACTTATATATAAAATTGAACAGCCAGACTTTGAAAGACGTTTTAAGATTTTAAATAAGTTTTCTATTTCTTGAGGTGTAAGAACAGAGGTTGGTTCATCCATTATCAATAATTTAGGGTTTTGCATTAGACAACGTATTATTTCTACTCTTTGTCGTTCTCCAACAGATAAATCGCTAATAAGTCTTAATGGATCAATAAATAAATCCCATTCCTTAGAAAGTTTACGAATATCAGAAATTAAGCGTTGAAAACTAATTTTCTGATCTAAGGCTATAAGAATATTTTCAGCAACTGTAAGAGCGGGGAATAACGAAAAATGTTGAAAAACCATTCCCACTCCGTTGGTACGAGCTGACTGAGGAGAAGAAATATTTACTAATTGATTATTAATTTCTATTGTACCACTGTCAGGTTTCAATACGCCATAAAATATTTTTACAAGTGTGGATTTACCAGCACCATTTTCTCCTAAGAGTGCATGTATTTCACCTTTTTTAATTGATATATCAATGTCTATGTTAGCTTGAAAATCACCAAATGATTTATTAATTTTTCTGGCTTTAAAAAGAATATCTAGTTCTTTTCCATTTGCCATTTAAAAACCTTTTAATAAATTATCTTTCAAGTAATGACCTTGAACATAACATTAAATTTTTACTAATCAATTTTTTTGTTTTGAAGTTTTAAGAACAAAACCAACTAAAACTGCTATAGATATGAAGACAATAGAGATAAAAAGATTGAAGTTACTAACATGCATTTTATTTATTCCACAGGCAAAAATAATAGCAGAAATAATAACTATCATAAGCCAGTGGCTTGGTAGGCCTAAAAAAATTTTTCTCATGATTGAGCCTTTAAGTTAAAATTTAATTTACCTTGTACAAAGTATATTAACGCTAAAAGTAATATGCCAATAGCGTTATAGTAAAAACCTTGAATTCCATAAATTATTTGAAGAGGGGGTATTAATAAACTCACAGAACCTAACAATGCCAATGTTCTTTTGTATACATTTAATTTACCATTAAACCACCCTTCAAGCCCGAGTGTCATACACCAATAAGCTAACAATACAGATATAAGGCTATAAAAACTCCAAATTCTAGGACCTTCCATTAACAGAGACGGGTTATAAATGAATGCAAAAGGAACTATATATTTGGCAATACCTACTTTACTTGATTCAAAAGCAGTCGCCATTGGAGGTGATTTTGCTATGGCCGCACCTGCAAAAGATGCAAGAGCTACCGGAGGTGTTATGGTAGAAACAACTCCAAAATAAAAAGCAAACATATGTGCAGCTATTGGTAAAATACCTGCTTCAATAAGTGATGGGACTATGAGTGCTGCAACTGTAATATACACTGCAGTCGTAGTCATCCCCATGCCTAAGATGATAGCGGAGATGGCTGTTAAACATAATAGAGGAAAGAGCATGCCACCTGAAAGATCTATAACAGATTGTGTGAATTTTAGACCAAGACCTGAAACAAAAACAGAACCAATAATGATGCCTGCACAAGCACACGCTATGGTAACGGGTACTGTTGACTTGATACCGCTTTCAAATGCTCCAAGTAGATCTACAACTGACATCCGTGTATTTCTTTTATAAAAGCTTAATAAAATGACTGATACTATACTCCAAAAACCTGCTGTCATTGCAGTTTTTCCATAAATTAGTAAGCCAATAAGAACTGCCAATGAAAGCAACATGTGCCAGCCATCTTTGAGAACTTCCCATACATTCGGTAACATCGACTTGTCTATTTTTTCAATGCCATGTTTCTCGGCTTCAATGTGAACCATGAAATATATAGTCACAAAGTATAAGAAGGCTGGAATGATGGCAGCTAGGATTACATATGTATAAGGAGCTTCAAGAAACTCTGCCATAATAAATGCAGCTGCTCCCATTATTGGTGGTGTAATCTGTCCGCCTGATGATGCACATGCTTCAACAGCAGCAGCAAATTTTGCCCTATACCCATAATTTTTCATTAAGGGGATAGTAAAAGACCCAGTTGTTACAACGTTAGCTACCGCCGAACCATAAACTGTACCAGTCATGCCAGATGCAACAACAGCAGCTTTTGCTGGTCCACCTGTTCTATGACCAGTTAAAGACACAGCTAAATCAACAAAAAATCTACCAACACCAGATCGAATAAGTATACCACCGAATATTATAAATAGGACAATATATGTAGATGCTACGTATAATGGTATTCCATAAATACCGTCAGAAGTCATGAATAGCGTATCTATGTATTTAGATAATCTTGTTGGTGGTCCATAGAAAAAACCAAAAAACTTATGGGCGTATAGTGCATGCATCATAAAAAAACCAGCTACAAAGACCATGGCCCATCCAACTGCTCTTCTCGTTGCATCTAAAACTAAAAACATTAATATGGATCCGGTGATAATATCACCTATGTATTTATCTCCATATCTCATTGTAAATGCTTCAATGTCCCAGATAGTCCAAAGTTGCACAAATAAAATTAATACAATTATGATAAAATCGTAACTAAAACCAAATAATCTTAGATAATCAGATGAGTTTTTATTTAAGAAAATAGGTTCTTTTAAACTTGTTCTAAATGCAGGATAAATAAAAACAGCCAATATCATCATTATAGACAAGTGAATTGATCGGAAAGACCTGCCTTCAGGTGTACCGTATACTGCTACAAATAAGTGATAAAAGGCTAATCCTATTGACAACCATGAACATATTACTATTAACCAGTATGAAAAGGTTTTATCTTTTTTCCACTCAATTAATTCATCTAAAAAGCTAAGCTCTTTGACTTCATTATAGATTAGTTTTTTTTTGTTTTGAGACATATTATATATTTGAGACTTTAGGACGAAAAAGGCACATTTCTGTGCCTTTTATTTTAAATTTACATTACACCTTGTTCTTTATAGTACTTTGCAGCACCTGGATGAATAGGAACGGCAGCACCATTAACAGCATCTTTCATTAATACTTTTTTCCACACGCCCTTAACTTTTACAAATTCGGCATGGTTATCCCAGAAAACCTTAGTCATTTTATAAACTAAATCATCAGATAGATCTTTATGAACGATCATTGATGTAACAATACCCAAAGTTGGTATATCTTTATCAAGAGATTTATAGGCACTTGCAGGAATCTTACCATAAATATATCCAGGATTGTTCTTTACAATTCTGTCAATTCTATCTTTAGGCAGTCCTATAAACCTAATACCGGGACTATTTTCTAGTTCTATAAAGCTTGCTTGAGGTACTGAAGTTGCAGCCATAAATACATCAGCTTGTCCATCTTTCATTAATGCAACTGATTCTTTGTAACTTACCATATGAACAACACCGCCATTTTTTTTGATAGTACTAAAATCATATCCATAATCTTTAATAATTGATTCACAAAAAGCTGTACCAGTCCATTTTGGCTTTCCTGGACTAATATTTGCAGATTTCATATCATCAAAACTTTTAATTTTTGAATCGGCTCTTACCGCAACTTGGAATGCCGCAGGATATAAAGTTGCAAAATATCTTACATTTTTATGTGCTTCTTTAAATTTACCTTTCCCAGCATATCCATTTGCAACTGTATGTGCATATGTCCAACCAATTTCTGCATCCCCGCCATCAACTGACAACACGTTAGAAATACCACCACCAGAAGTGTTAGAAGTAGATATTCCTTTTATTTTGCTTTCCATTGTTTGCATTACTTTAGCACCTAATGGGTACCAAGACCCACCTGATGGACCAGACACCATTCTTATAAATTGATCTGCATTAGCAATTGAAGCAGTTGCTAATAAAGAAGAAGCAACCAAGATTGCACTTGAAATACGTTTCATTGAAACCCCCAAATTAATTATGTTAAAAAATAAGTTTTCAATATCACAACTTATTAATAGAAAGGTCAAGAGAATGTTAAATTTTATAAAACTTATTTTTATGAGTTTAATTAGTTAAAAAAATAATGTTAAAATATAATATCTTTTTTTATAACAATTTATGAGGTAATTTTTTAATGAATATTAGAGAGGTTAAGGTAACTGAGGTAGGCCCAAGGGATGGGTTTCAGTCAGAAAAAACTATTTTGAAAACTGAAGATAAGATAGATATTATAAATAATCTTATTGAAGCAGGATTTCCTAGAATTGAAGTTTCTTCTTTTGTGTCACCAAAAGCAATTCCTCAACTAGCAGATGCAGAATCAATATTAAGTAAAGTAAATAGAAGTTCTAAAACCACGTTAGCTGCCTTAGTGCCGAATTCCAGGGGTGCTTTGAGAGCTGTTGAAGCAAAACTTGATCAAATAGTTGTTTTTCTTTCTGCATCAGAAAGTCATAATAAAAAAAATGTAAATAGAAGTGTAGACGAATCTCTCCAAGGTTTTAGAGAGATCGCGGATATTGCAGGTAAAAATAATATACCTATTCAAGGCGATATAGCTACAGCTTTTGGATGTCCTTTTGAAGGAAACATTTCACCTAAAAAATTAGCAGATATTTCAAAAGAATATGAACAAATGGGTTTTAAAGGGGTTACTCTTGGAGATACAACTGGTATGGCGACTCCAGTAGTTGTTAAAGACGCTATTAAGTCTATTAGGGATAAAGTTCCAGGTTTTGATATTACTTTACATTTCCATAATACTAGGGGTGTAGGGCTTGCAAATGTAATGACTGGCTTGAATGAAGGAATTACTGATTACGAAAGCTGTTTTGGTGGAATGGGAGGTTGTCCTTTTGCACCTAATGCAACTGGTAACATTTGTTCGGAAGACCTTATTTATTTATTACATGAAATGGGTATAAAGACAGGAATTGATCTAGATAAAATAATTTCAGTTGCTAAAAAAGTTGAAAATTTAGTGGGGCATAAACTTCCAGGTCAAGTTATGAGGGCAGGGCATAGATTATTATCCTACTCCATGGACGAAGTACCTACAGCTGTTGGTGCCTAAATGATCCAAAATAAAAATAATGGGGCTCTCTCAAATATAAAAGTGATTGATCTGACAAGAGTACTATCAGGACCTTTTTGTACAATGTTACTAGCTGATATGGGTGCTGAGGTTATTAAAATTGAACCTCCAAAAGGTGATAATGTTAGAAATCAAGGTGACATGATTGATGGATATAGTTCATATTTTGCGCAATTTAATAGAAACAAGAAATCTGTAATATTAGATCTGTATAAAGAAACTGACAAAGATATTCTTAAATCTTTATTAAGTGATGCAGATGTAGTTGTAGAAAATTTCAAGGCTGGAGTTTTCGCTAAAATGGGTTTTGATGACAAAATTTTACAATCTATAAACCCAAGATTAATCAGAGCTTGTGTTAATGGTTTTGGTAGTGAGGGCGAAATGAGTGAAAGGCCTGCATTTGACTTTATTGCACAGGCTTTAAGTGGTTTCATGTCTTTAAATGGATCAGAAAACAGTGGCCCAATGCGTGCTGCGATGCCTATCTCAGATTTAGTTGCTGGACTATATTGTTCTTTTGGCATTGTGTGTGCACTCCAATCAAGGGTAAAAACTAACCAAGGTCAAAGGGTAGAATCAAGTTTAACATCTGGGTTAATTTCGATGATGGCTTATTTATCATCAGAAAGTTTTGTAAAAGGTACTGCTCCAAAAAAATCTGGTAATAATCATCCTATTCTAGCACCTTATGGTTTGTTTCAATCATCTGATGGAGAGGTTGCTGTGGCCCCTGCAAGCGATAAATTCTGTAATATCTTTTTAGAATGTATTGAATTAACAGAGTTGTTAAATCAAGAAATTTATAAAAATAACGAAAACAGAATGAAAAATAGACAAAGTTTAAATGATATAATTAATAAAAAAATGAAACTGGAAACGTCAGATTATTGGATCAAAAAATTAAATGACGCAGGTTGCCCTGCTGCTAAAGTTGCATCACTTCCAGAAGCTCTTGATAGTCAATTAATAAAAGATACTGAAATGGTAATAACTTCGTCTGGCCCCGAAGGAAGAAGGATTAAAATGACAGGTTTTCCTGTTAAATTATCCGAAACACCTGCTCAACTATATAGATCTCCTCCATTGTTAGGACAACATACTGAAGAAGTTTTAAAAAACATCAAATAAGAACTTATAAGGAGTTAGGCATGGAACTAGAAACTATTAATTTTAAAATTGATAAAAATATTGCATTTATCGAACTTAATAGACCAAAATATTATAATTCATTAAATCAAACTATGGCAGAGGACTTATTTAAAGTTTCACTAGAATGTGACGATAATCCTAACATTAGATCTGTAGTGATGAGTGGATCTGGTGAAGATGCTTTTTGTGCAGGTGGAGACGTGAATTCTTTTTATAAATATGGTGAGAAGACCTCTAGTCATTTAAAAGAAGTTACAACAATCCTTCATGGAGCAATATCTAGACTTTCAAGAATGAATGCACCTTTAATTGTAGCTGTAAATGGAGTTGCAGCTGGTGCTGGGTTTTCTTTTGTTGGTTTTGCGGATATGGCAATTGCGTCTTCAAATGCTACATTTGTCTCAGCTTATTCAAAAATAGGATTAACTCCAGACGGATCCTCTACTTACTTTCTTCCAAGAATTATTGGAGCAAGAAGGTATACAGAACTTGTATTAACAAATAGGGTTTTAAGCGCAAATGAGGCACTTGATTGGGGTCTCATTAACAAAGTTGTTGATTTTAAAGATCTAAAAGATGAAGCATATAATTTAGCTAAAAAATTAGCAGAAGGTCCGTCTTTAGCATTTGGTAAATTAAAAAACTTAGTTCACAACAGTTTCTCAGACTCATTAGAAGGTCAAATGGAGTATGAAGCCAGGATGATTGCAGAGTCTGCCAAAACGAAAGATGGAATGAATGGTATTGAAGCTTTTGTTAATAAACAACCTGTCTCATTCAAAGGCCAATAAGAAAGTAAATTCATGACAATCAATTTAATAGCTTTTGACGGTGATGGTATTGGTCCAGAAATAATGACTTCCACCCTAGAGGTGATTGACCTTTTGAGCGCTAAATTAAGTTTGGACGTCAATGTTGAAAAAGAGCTTATAGGTGTAAAATCTTTAAAAGCTTTTGGAACAACGTTACCAGAAAAAGCTTTATTAAAATCTAAGGAAGCGGATGGCATTATTTTAGGTCCAGTAGATCATAATAATTATCCTGCTAAATCAGAAGGCGGTTTGAATCCATCAGGTGTCCTCCGTATTGAATTAGATTTATTCGCGAATATTAGGCCAGCTAAAAATTATAATAATGTTCAATCTCTCTCTAAAAACATGGATTTAATAATTGTAAGAGAAAATACTGAGGGGTTCTATGCAGACAGAAATATGGTTGATGGTAACGGTGAATTTAGTCCTGTTGAAGGTGTAGGCCTTGCATTTAGAAAAATTACAAAAAAAGCTTCATTACGAATTGCTGAAGAAGCCTTTAACATTGCTAAGAACATATCTCTATCAAGAGATAAAAAAATAAAAGTACATGCTATACATAAAGCAAACGTAATGAGATTAACGGATGGAATTTTTCTAGAAGCATGTCGTCAAATTTCCTCAAAATATAGTGATGTACAGTATGAAGAGATGTTGGTTGATGCTTGCGCTGCGCACATTGTAAGGGATTCAAGTCAATTTGATATTATTGTAACTACTAATATGTTTGGTGATATATTATCAGATTTAGCCACAGAATTGTCTGGTTCTTTGGGTTTGGCAGGCTCATTAAATGCTAGTCAAAATCAAGCCATGGCTCAAGCTCAACATGGTTCTGCTAACGATATTGCGGGGAAAAATACAGCTAACCCTATATCACTAATTTTATCTGCAAGTATGCTGTTAAACTGGCTAGGAGAAAAAAGAAAGTTGGAGAACTTTATTTTAGCATCGAGTTTAATAAATAACTCTGTTATAAAACTTTTAGAAAATGATAGTAATTTAACTAAAGATCTTGGTGGAACTGCTTCAACACAAGAAATAACAAAAAAATTAATCAATATTTTAAATCACTATATTTAATAAAATGATGTCAGATCAAATATCAATACCTACAGTATATATGAGAGGAGGAACTTCTAAAGGCCTCCTATTCAATAAAAAAGACTTGCCTGTTAATCAGGCTAAGTTAACAAACTATTTGCTTGCAGCCATGGGATCTCCAGATACAAGGCAAATTAATGGAATGGGTGGAGCTACCTCAGTCACTAGTAAAGTTTGTATTATTTCTAAAAGTGAGGTTGCAGATGTCGATATTGACTATTTTTTTGCTCAAGTTTTAGTTGATGAAGCTAAAGTTGATTATGGACCCACATGTGGAAATATGCTCTCTGCTGTTGGTCCTTTTGCCATAGAACAAGGCCTAATTGAAGCTAAAGAAGCTTATACAAAAATTGTAATTAGATCGGTAAATACAGGCTCTATAATTGATGCAACCATTCCTACTCCAAGTAAATCAGTTACTTACTCAGGAGATTATAAGATTGCAGGTGTTCCAGGGGGTGGGTCTCCAATTTTATTAAAATTTAAGAATATTGTTGGAGGAACAACAGGAAAGCTGTTGCCTACTGGAAATAGAACGGCAATTATAAAAGGCATTGAAGTAACTTGCCTAGATGTCTCAATGCCAATTGTTATGGCTAATGCTAATGATTTTGATATTGAAGGTAATGAGACAGCATCAGCTTTAAATGCTAATAAAAATTTATTAAAAAAAATTGAAGAAATACGATTGCTTGCAGCCCTGGAAATGGGCATGGGTAATGTGAATGGTAAAGTTTTACCAAAATTTGCATTATTATCTAAGGCTTTGCAAGGAGGGACAATTACATCAAGATATTTTACTCCCAAGTCATGTCATGAGACCCATGCAGCAACTGGTACTAACTGTATTGCGTCTGCATGTTTAATCTCAGGGACTGTAGCCTCAAAAATATCCAATATTAAAGTTACAGGTGAAGACAAAATTATAATTGAGCATCCATTGGGCTCTATAGATTGCATAGTTGAAACTTCATCAAAAACAGAGGAAACAGATTGTAATTATATTAAGTCATGCGGGGTATATAGAACTTCAAGAAAAATTATGGATGGCAATATCTATATCCCAAAAGATATCGAAAATGATTAAAATAAATTTTTCTTATTTTGATTTCCTTTTGGATTGGTGGCCACAGAAATGGAGATATATATCAAGTTTGATTTTAGCTATAATAAGTAGTTTTATAGCTTATTATCTCGGTTTGCCTCTGCCTTGGATGCTTGGACCCTTATTAGGATGTGGTTTTTTTTCAGCGATTGGTAAACCGGTGACAATAGCAAAAAAACCAAGACCATTCTGTAGAGCTCTTTTAGGTTGCACAATTGGAGCAAATTTTGGTCCAGAAATTCTTGATCGAGTATCTGAGATTGGAGTGTCTCTATTATTTATCCCTGGTTTTGTAATAATAATGGGATTGACTACGTATTTATATTTATCAAAAATTATGAAATTTAATAAATCAACTTCAATTTATGGCTCAATACCTGGTGGCTTAAACGAAATGGTTATTCTTGGGCACGAAATAGGAGCTGATCCGAGAACTCTTGTTTTGATTCATGCAACAAGAATAGTAGTAGTGGTTTTTTTAGCCTCTTTGTTGATTTTATTTGTTCCGAATTTAGGAATTAAAAATATTCCTCAACCTGATTTATTTTTTAATTGGCAGCAGTTACCATTTGTGATTTTAGTTTCAATTCTCGGTTGGTATTTAGCAGTTAAATTTAAAATTCCTGGTCCAACAATAATTGGGCCTATGATCTTGTCTGCTTTTGTTCATATTTTTGAAATAGTTGAAGCTATGCCAATATATTTATTAGTTATTTCCATACAGATTTTGTTAGGCTCAGCTCTAGGGTGCTTGTTTAAAAATATTACTTTAAAGGAAATGTCTGGACCAATTCTAGCAGGCTTTATTACAACTTTGATTTCAATAATTCCGTTGATAGTTATTTATTTGATTTTAATGAGTTTTGGTTATGATCCATTATCAATTTTATTAGCATTTTCACCTGGAGGACAGTCTGAAATGAACATACTGGCTCTTTCAATTGGTGCAGATATGTCGTTTATAAGCCCACATCATATGTTTAGGGTTTTTCTTGTAATCATATTTGCAGGAATTTTACATAAGATTTTAAAGAAATCATTTAATAAATAATTAGTCTTTGAAATTATCAATTAAACTCATTTTGGTGTTATCTACAAAAGGTGCATTTTCAATCCAAGACATTTCAAACCCTTCTATGCATCCAATATTGTATCCGTACTGATTTGGATCTGACCTTCTTTTATGGTGAGTATTTATGCCACATACTTTACAAAAATAATGTTCGGCTATTTTTGTATTCCATTTATAAGTGTTCAAAAATTCTTTTCCTGAAGTAATAACTAACTCATCTATTAAAGCTGTTCCCATAACAAAGCCTTTTCTACAACACATGGAGCAGTTGCATCTTCTTAAACCATGGATATTGGTTCTGATTTCAAATTTAACAGAGCCGCAATGACATTTGCCTTTAAGTGGTAATGATATATCGTTTATTTTCATAAACTCTCTTTTATTTTTTAGAATTTAAAACCAAATTGATCTCTTAATGTGTTAGCTAATTCAGTGCTTTTTTCTATGGATATTTGCTGAAAGGGTGGTCTTAAATTATTCCATAAAGGATTGTTTGTTTGCATCGCTAATAAAGCTTTTTGTGCTGGAATTGGAGCATAATCTTGAAATAACAATCGTACAGACTTTACTTTCTTTTGAAGTGCTTCAGCTTCATCCCATCGTCCAGAATGACAAAATGTTATTACATCGGCAATGTCTTTACTGTTTAAATTAGCAGTTGCTGATATACAACCTGGAGCTCCAAGCTTGATTGCTTCTATCACAGGTAATTCTGCTCCTGGATAAACTATTAGATCTTTAATTTTTAGTAATGCTTCTGTATTTTCCCAAACACCTGAGCTATCTTTTATTCCTACTATAGTTTCTGGAAAAGACGATTTTAATTTTTGAACAAGGTCTATTGATAAGCCAACGCCGCAAACTTGTGGAATATGATATAGATATATTTTTAATTTATTATCATCTACGCCTTCGATTAATTTTTCAAAGTAATTGTAGAGGCCAGTGTCACTCATTCCCTTAAAGTAAAATGGAGGTAAGGTCATAACACCTTGGCATTTTAAGTCTATCGCGTGTTTGGTTATCTCAATTGTATCAGGAAGATTACATAAGCCAGTTCCAGGAATTAATTTATTAGGGTCAATACCACTTTTAACTAATCCTTCAATTGCATTCATTCTTTCTTTATTTCCTACTGAGAGTGCTTCACCAGTGGTCCCAAAAGGAGCTAAACCTGAACATCCATTATCCATTAGGCTCTTAGCTAAGTCATTATACATGCTTTGATCAACATTAAGATTGTTATCAAATGGTGTTAATATTGGTGCGATGAGTCCTTTGATCAATTTTATCTCCATAAACTAGATTTAGGCTTATATCCTACTTTATATTTTAAAATAATGAAATTTCATTTTGAGCTTTGTATTAATAATTTTAATTTGGGATATATAAACTTTTGAGCTAATCCAAGTATTAAGACTACTATTAATAACCTAAATAAATGATGTGTTATAACAAAAGCTGGTTTTATACCAAGCGTTGCCGCTACTAAACCCATTTCGTTTATGCCACCCGGTGAGTAGGCTAAAATAACAGCTTCAGGTCTGGAGTTAATTAAATAAGTAACGCCTAGTATAAATGGTATCATACAAATACTCAAAGAGATAACTATTGCGATTGCGTGACCTACATAATTTCTTGCTGTTTTCCAAGTGAGTCCGTTCATATTACTACCAAAGAAACTTCCTGTAATAAGTTGGGCAAAAATAAAAATAATTATAGGAGCATTAAGGTCGATTATTTCTGTGACATGAAGTGCGGCACTTATAATTAAAGGTCCAAATAAACGCCTTCCTGGTATTTTAAATATTTTACCAAATAGAAGGCCAATAGGCAGAATAATTAAAATAATTAAACAATCTGTTAAAGATCCTGTAATACTTGGCCATAAGGGTTCTCTTTCAAAAGAACCAGGAAATATTATCAAAATTATTGTTGGAATTGTAAATACGGTTAAAAAAATACGTATCATATGTACTAATCCAACTAATTTAGAATTTGCCCCACATTCCTCAGCACCTAGAACCATCTCCAGTAATCCGCCTGGAGATGAAATAAAAAATGCTTCTACTTTTCCAAGTTTTCTAATTTTATGGAGAAATAAATAAGTCATAAAATATGAGAAAGGTACGTATAGCAATAGCAAAGCTATAGATATAAACCAATTATGTAATTCCATAAATACAGACGAAGAAAATGACTGACCTAACCAAATTCCAATAATACCTATAAAAGGATTTCTAAATTTTTGTGGAATATTTACTTCCGCTCCACATAAAGCAAAAATAGCAATAAAAAAGGCTGGTCCTAAAACCCATGGTAACGGAAATAATAGTATATTAAAAACCGATCCACCTAGCATTCCAATGAATATTGTTTTAAAAATTATTTTTATATTTTTCATTAATAATTATCGTCTTCTTTATTCATATAACCAAGTAACTTAGAAATTTCATCACACTTTGATAGAAGTGGTTTCCAATAAATTGATTTATCTTTTTTTAGTCTAAAAGTCGGAATGGAAACACTTACACTAGCAACGGGAAAGGAAGTATTGTCTTTTATGTTTGCGCCAAAGCAAATTATACCATTTTCATTTTCTTCATTATCAAAGCTATAACCATTTTTATTAGTTAACGCTATATCTTTATAAATTTTATCTAAATTTGCCTTCGTTTCAGGTTTATGCGGTAATAATTCTAAATTTTTTAAAATTTCGTTTAGTTGATTGTCTTCAATACCAGATAAATAAGCTTTGCCAACAGAGCTTGAATAAAAAGGAATGAGAGTTCCAACCATAGACGTCATTCTGACAATTTCTTTACTTTCAAATTTGTCAACATAAACCATCATGTCCCTGCTCCTAATTGCAAGGTGAACAGTTTCACCTGTTTCGTCTCTTAATTCGCTTAAAGCTGTGAAGGCTATCCTTCTTATATCAATTTGAGTAAGTGCATTATGGGCAAGACTTATTAATCGTGACCCTAATCTGTAATGCTTACTATTAGTCTTATGAACTAAACCTTCTTCTTCCAGTGATGATAGAATTCTATATAAAGTTGGTCTTGTTAAGCTACTTTCTTTTAGAATATCATTAAATATTATTGGTTTGGCATGATCTGATATAATTTGTAAGACATCAATACCTCTTGAAAAGCTCTGTGTTCCCTTTACTTGCTGAATTGTCATTTTGGATACCTATAATATTTGAATTATTATTGTATATGATGAATTAGTTTTTGATAAGTACTTGACTATTTATTTAGTCTTTATATATTATCACATATTAGATTAATGTCCACAATATGATAATAATTGGAATATAAATGAATAACTTAAAATTAAAGGCGCTTATAACTGGTGGTACAAGTGGCTTGGGTAAAAGTATTGCTGAGGGATTTGCTGATGCGGGATATAAAGTAATAGCTACTGGAGTTGGACAAATTCCAAAAGATAAAAGTAATATAGAGTTTTGTTCTCTTGATGTACTTGATGAAGGATCCATTAAAAAAAAAATAGAAAAAATTGATTATATAAATGTTTTAATTAATGCAGCAGGTACAATCGCAAGACATAAAGAACTTCAACCACGTGTTTTTTCACAAGTTGTAGACGTTAACTTAAATGGTACAATGCGAGTATGTTCTGAGGCCCGTGGTCTATTATCTAAATCAAAAGGTTCAATTATCAATATTGCTTCAATGTTAAGTTATTTTGGTGGGGGAGTGGTGCCTGGCTACTCTGCATCCAAAGGAGGAATTGTTCAGTTAACAAAATCACTGTCAATTGCATACTCGCAAGATCAAATTCGTGTAAATGCCATTGCTCCTGGTTGGATTTCAACACCAATGACAGAAGAATTGAAATTGGATGCAAAACGAAATGAAAATATAATAAATCGAACGCCAATGGGAAGATGGGGAGAACCAAAAGAATTGGTTGGACCAGCATTGTTTTTAAGTAGTAAAGCAGCATCATTTATAACTGGTACAGTACTAAATGTAGATGGTGGATATGCTTGTATGTAAAAATAAAATAGAACAATTTAAGGAAATAAAAAAATGATTTCGACACAAGATAGCCAAAACGCTAATATACCCTACCAATTAGCAATGCCTCAAAATGCTTTGCCAGAAATAGTTATTCCTTCGGCAATTCCTGAGGACGATACTTTGTGGGTTAAACAAGCAGAAAACGTCTACTTCCGGCCACTTTGTCTAAACGCTTCTCAAGGCTATTGGATGAACCTATTGAAAGTTACAAAGTCAGGAGTACTATCTCGTCATCGACATCCTAATGCGGTCCACGGTTTTGTTTTAAAAGGTAGATGGCATTATTTAGAACATGATTGGGAAGCAAAAGAAGGAAGTTATGTTTATGAACCTCCAGGTGAAACACATACTTTAGTGGTACCAGATGATGTCGAAGAAATGATAACTTTTTTTCAAGTTAACGGAATAATGTCTTATGTTGATCCATGGGGAAAGTTACTCGGTTATGAAGATGTTTTTACTAAAATAGATTTATGTAGAAAGCATTTTATAAACATAGGTCTTGGTGAAAATTACGTAGATCAATTCATACGTTAATGATATGATAATAGTATAATTATAATCCAAAACATAATAGGGGATAAAGTTGTCTGATAAAAGTAGAGATTCTGAAATTCGTGTTAAAGTTAAAGATGCAATAGAGCTTATTACTGAAATATTTCAGGCTAAAGCGTGTAGCGATGACGAAGCTAAGACTATTGCGGAAAGACTTTGTGGTTCTAACTTAAAGGGCCACGATAGCCACGGGATAGTTAGAGTGCCTAGGTATGTTGAGTGGATGGAAAGAGATTGGGTTTTTCCAAATATTGAAGCAGAATTAGTTATTGATGCAGGTGCGTTAGCTTGCTTGGATGCCAAACAAGGTTTTGGTCAAGTTGCAGGAGAACGAGCTGTTGACGAAGGAATTGTTAGAGCTAGGAAACATGGCGTTTCTGTAGTGGGACTAAAAAATTCAGGACATCTTGGTAGAATTGGAGACTGGGCTGAAAGAGCAGCGGACGCTGGTTATGTCTCCTTTCATTTTGTAAACGTAAGAGGAAGTCTTTTAGTAGCTCCTTTTGGAGGAACTGATCGTCGTGGAAGCACTTCACCTTTAGCCATTGGAATTCCATCAAAGGGTAAAGAGCATATAATACTAGACATGGCTACCTCTACTGTTGCTGAAGGTAAAGTAATGGTTGCTCAAAAGGGAGGTAAGCCTCTACCTCAAGGAGCGTTAATTGATAGCTCAGGAAACTTAACTATAAACCCAGAAGTAATGTATGGGAAAATAAGTGATGATGAAGTGCCTGACTCTGAAAATGGAAGTGGAGCTATAACAGCTTTTGGATTGCATAAAGGTTCAGGCATAAACTTTATGATGGAAATGCTTGGTGGAGCTTTAACTGGTTCAGGAGTATGTGCGGGAATAGATGATAAAGAAAAAAGGAAGTTTGCTAATGGAATGCTATCTATTTATATATCTGTAGAAAAGATGGTGGATCTTGATTATTTTTCAAAAGAAGTTCAGTCATATGCTGATTTTGTAAGAGCCTCACCTGCATCTGATAAAAACGGAAAAGTTTTAATTCCAGGGGACAAAGAGATTATTACAAATAACGATAGATTAGCAAATGGGTTGCCTGTAGCACCTATAGTTTGGGAAAACATTAAACAAACTGCTCAAAAACTTGAAATCCCAAATCTTGATAGATTTGAAAAAGCTATAGTTTAATTTTCTTTACTAGGTTTGTTAGATATCATAACGTTTTATTTAGCTATTCTAGTTAGGTGAATGTTGATGCATCCTGAAAACACAAATTTCATTTACGTTAATCGTGAGATGCGAACTTTATCTAATATAGACTATGATATTACTTTGCTGGATTGGCTGAGAACAAACCTGAAACTAAAGGGAACCAAGGAAGGTTGCGCTGAAGGTGATTGTGGAGCATGCTCAGTTTTAGTTCATGATGGATCTAATTCTGAGGTAAGACCAATTAATTCTTGTTTAGTCAGAGTAGGTCAGGTTGTTGGAAAAGGGGTTATTACTGTTGAAGGTATAGGTAATGAAAAAAAACCTCATCCTCTGCAAACTTCTTTCATTAAAGAAAATGCATCACAATGTGGATATTGTACTCCTGGATTTATAATCTCTGGGATTTCATTATTAAATTCAAACAAAGATGTTGATGAAAATTCAATTAACGATTCTGTTTCAGGTAATTTATGTAGATGTACAGGTTATTCTCCAATAGTGAAGGCACTAAAATCTGTTGGTAATAATCATGAAGAAATAAAGCCTATACAATTCGTAGAACAAAATAATGATGTCCAATTAGGCCTTGTTTCCTATCATAATCCTATCAATTTAGATGAATTATTAAATTTAACAAATAAACCTAACTTTAGATATTTAGCTGGTGGTACAGATTTAAATTTGCAAAGACCTATAATTAATGAAGACCAAAACACTATTATCAACTTAAGCAATATAAAAGAATTAAAAAACATAGAAGTTCAGAATAATAAACTTCTTTTAGGTAGTGCTGTAACTATAGAAAATTTCTTAGTTACAATTAAGGATAGAATACCAGAATTAATCGAACTTCTGCAAAGATTTGGTTCACCACAAATACGTAATCAAGGTACTATTGGAGGTAATTTATGCACATCCAGTCCAATTGGAGATATAGCTCCTGTCTTTTTGGCTTTGAATGCAAAGTTAAATATTTTTGGAAGTAACGGAAGAAAAAAAGTAAATTTAAATGAATTTTACACAGGTTATAGAAAAAATATCTTAACTAAAGACGAGATTGTAAGTTCAATTGAAGTGCCTTTACCAAAAAAGGATTACAATCTCTTTTGTTGGAAGTTATCAAAAAGATATGACCAAGATATTTCTACAATCTCTCTTACTGTTTATATCAAAATTAGAGATCAAATTATCGATGACATCCATCTTGCAGCAGGAGGTATTGCTGAAACTCCAAAATATCTAGATAACCTTTGTAAAGATATGAAAGGACAAAAACTAGATAAATCAATTTCGTTGGCTATCAATAATATTAAAAATTATATAAAGCCTATATCAGACATAAGAGGAACTGCAGATTATAGAATTGAGTCCTTTAGGGGGTTATTTAGAAGGCTAGAAAAATGTTTGGTTGATGGTGTAAAGACAATGTCAATTATGGATTATAATAATGAATAAAGTTGCTTTTCATGACTCTTCCATCAGGCATACTACTGGTCAAGCAATTTACATTGATGATATGCCAGACCAAGAAAATTTATTACATGGTGGGCTTGTTCTCTCTAAGTGCGCTTATGGAAAAATCAAAAAATTAGATTATTCTAAATTAGACAAATTACCTTATTCTACAAAAATTATTACAGCAAAAGATATTCCTGGTGAAAATGAAATAGGTCCCATTAAAAACGGAGAACCAATTTTGGCTGATGATTTAATAACATATTACGGTCAACCAATTGCAATAATCTTAGCCAAAACTCACCAAGAGGCAATATATGCGAGTAATTTAGTAGAAGTTGAAATAGAATTTATTGGAGAACCAATACTTACACTCGATGACGCTTATTCTAAAAGCTCATTTTTAGATGAACCAATTATTTTAGAAAAGGGTTTGCTAGAGAATGAAATGGACCGTTCTAAATTCAAAATATCTGATTGTTTTGAAATTGGTGGTCAAGATCACTTTTACCTTGAAACACATGTAGCGTTGACTTTCCCAAGTGAAAATAATGAGTATACAGTTTGGTCAAGTACACAACATCCAACAGAAGTACAACATGGAGTTGGAAAAGTTTTAAACATTCCATCTGCCAAAATTGATAGTAAAGTTAGGAGATTAGGTGGTGGTTTTGGAGGCAAAGAAAGTCAGGCTACAATATTTGCGGCAATGTCTGCCTTGTGTGCGTTTGTTACTCAACAGCCAGTAAAAATTCGTCTTAATAGGCATCATGACATGACGGCATCTGGAAAAAGACATAACTTTAAAATATATTTTACAGCCGGTTTTTCTAGCAAGGGAAAGATAAATGCTCTGGATTTAAGGTTATTAAGTAATGGTGGAAATGTTTTGGATCTCTCGGGTCCTGTTATGACAAGAGCTTTAACCCATTTAGATAATTGTTATTTTATAAAATCAATAAAAGCTGTTGGTTATATCTGTAAGACTAATACAGTTTCAAATACTGCCTTCAGAGGATTTGGCGGTCCACAGGGTATGCTAGCAATTGAAAATATTATTTATTTTGTAGCTCAATTTTTAAAAAAGCCATTAGACGAAATTAGGGATATTAACTTTTATTCAAAATCAAACGGTCTTACTACACCTTATGGTCAGGTTGTATCAAAACCAAGAATTGAAAGAGTTATAAAAGAGATATATGGATTTAGTGATTATCATAAAAGGGTAGAAACAGTAAAAGTTTTTAATTTAGATCAAGAGAAAAATAAATTACCCTTTAGAAAAGGGCTTGCCCTAATGCCTGCAAAATTTGGAATATCATTCAATAAACCGTCATTTAATCAAGCAGGAGCTTTAGTTCATGTATATTCTGATGGATCAGTGAGATTAAATCACGGAGGCACAGAAATGGGTCAGGGGTTGTTTATTAAAGTAGCCCAAGTTGTCGCAGAATGTTTCAAAATTCCTTTAGAACAAATACATATTACTTCTACTAATACCGCAGAGGTTCCTAATACTTCTGCAACTGCAGCCTCATCTGGTTCAGATTTAAATGGAATGGCAGCTTGGGATGCTGCGTCTAAAATAAAAAATAGAATGATTACTCATGTCTCTCAATTATTTCAAAAACATAAGTCAGAAATTGCTTTTGAAAATGGTAGAATAATAGCAGGTAATAAAAGTCTGTTATTTTCAGAATTAGCTCACTCATGTTGGGAAAACAGAATATCACTATCATCTACAGGCTTTTACAAAACCCCAAAAATACATTGGGATCAAGGTAAATTAAAAGGTCATCCTTATTTTTATTTTACTTGGGGTGCAGCCGTATCAGAAGCTTTAATAGATATTAATACAGGTGAAAGTAGAATACTTCAGGCAGATATTATTCAAGATTGTGGTAATTCTCTCAATGAAAGTATTGATATAGGTCAAATTGAAGGTGGTTTTATTCAAGGACTAGGGTGGTTAACATGTGAGGAACTACATTTCTCTAAAGATGGAAAGTTATTAACTACGGGGCCTTCAACTTATAAGTTACCAGGTAGTAGAGATGCTCCTCCAAAGTTTAAAGTTAAATTACTTGAAAATGCTGATAATGATGAGAAAACTATTTTTAGATCTAAAGCTGTTGGAGAACCGCCTCTATTGTTAGCTATTTCACATTTTTTGGCTATTAAGGATGCTATTAAAGCAGCTAATCCATTATCAAGACCAGAAAAATTAAATTCACCTGCTACTCCCTCTGAGATTTTAAAGGTTATTAAGGCTTAACAAGTTAAATAACTTTAATTTGTTTTTATCTATATATTGTGATTTGATAATTATGTTTAACAACATTTAGGGGAGGTAACTATGAGTGCCTTAGAAAACATTTCACAAGAAGACTTAAAAAATCCTGATTATGTTCCACCTTTACAGGTTGGTCTAATTCTTGGATTACAACATGTTCTAGCAATGTTTGTTAGTAACGTAACACCTTCTATAATTATTGCAGGTGTTGCTGGTTTTGCCTTTGGAAGTGCTGACACAGTATTTTTAATACAAATGTCTATGTTATTCGCTGGAATTGCTACTTTAATGCAAACAATTGGTTTTGGTCCAGTAGGGGCTAGGCTACCGGTTATGCAAGGTACTAGTTTTGCTTTTGTGCCAGTCATGATTGGAGCTGCTAAAATGGGTATGGGAACGCTTTTCGGTGGAATAGTCATTGGAGGTTTGTTTCATGCTTTTATGGGATTATTCATAGGTAAAATTCGTCATTGGTTCCCTCCATTAGTTTCTGGAATTATTATTTTAGCAATTGGTATATATTTGATTCCTGTTGGGATTCAGTATGCTGCTGGTGGTGCTGGTGATTTTAATATGTCAAAACCGACTTGGGGAGGTTTGGGCAATTGGAGCCTTGCAATAATTGTTATATTAGTATCTTTTGGATTAAAATTTTGGACAAAAGGAATTATTTCAAGCTCATCAGTATTATTAGGAATGATTGTGGCTTATGTTATTGCTATTTTTATGGGAGACGTAAACTTTTCTGGTATAAGTAAAGCTGCATGGTTTGCTTTACCAGAGCCATTTAAGTATGGTTTTGATATTAACTTAACTGTGATAATAGCTATGTGTCTTATGTCTATTGTTAGTGCAATTGAGACAGTTGGAGATATATCAGGTATAGCAAAAGGTGGAGCCAATCGAGAAGCTACAGATAAAGAACTTCAGGGTGGAACCTATGCAGATGGAATAGGTACTGCAGTTGCTGGAATTTTTGGTGGTTTACCAAATACGAGTTTTAGCCAAAACGTAGGTCTAATTTCTATGACTGGAGTAATGAGTAGATCTGTTGTTACTATAGCAGCTATTTTTTTAATACTTTGTGGTCTCGTTCCTAAAATAGGCGCACTAGTTTCTTCTATGCCAATAGCCGTCCTAGGAGGAGGAGTTATCGTCATGTTTGGTATGGTCGCATCTGCAGGTATAAACATGCTTAGTAGTGTAAATTGGAATAGAAGAAATATGATGATATTTGCTATTTCCTTATCTATAGGCTTTGGTTTACAAAAAGTTCCTGCCTCTGTTCAAGGATTAGGAGGAGATCTTCAAATGCTTATGACGTCGGGTTTATTGCCAGCTGCTTTCTTAGCTGTTTTATTAAATATTATTTTACCAGAAGAAGATAAATAATAATTTTTAAATTAAAATAAATACTGTTACATTACACCGCTAAACTAAAAGCGGTGTAATTTTTTTTAATGTCTAATATTCTAATTAAAAATGCAAAAATTATTGCAACGATGGATGACAATCAAAATGAAATTGTTAACCAATCTATTTACTGTGAAAATGGAAAAATTATTGAAATTGGTCAATGTGAAAACTCCAATTATGATACCAGGAGCACAATAGATGCCTCTGAAATGGTTGTAATACCAGGGTTGATTAATACACATCATCATTTATTTCAAAATTTAACTCGATGCTATACAAATGCTCAAAATGAATCATTATTTGGTTGGTTAACAAATTTATATCCAATTTGGAATAAAATAATTCCGTCTGATATCTATATTTCATCCCTAATTGGTTTATCAGAAATGGTAATGAGTGGATGTACAACTTCTAGTGATCATCTATATCTTTTTCCTAATGGTTCAAAACTTGAAGATCAAATTGAAGCAGCTAAACTTGTTGGTTGCAGGTTTCATGCAACCAGAGGTTCAATGAGTATAGGAGTTAGTAAAGGAGGTTTGCCACCTGACACTTTAGTAGAAGAAGAAAACTTTATATTAAAGGATTGTCAAAGAGTTATTGAAACGTTTCATGATGATGCTGATTTATCCATGTTAAAGATAGCTTTAGCACCATGCTCACCATTTAGTGTAAGTCAAAATTTAATGAAAGAAACAGCTATTTTAGCTAGAGAATTTTCTGTAGGTATGCATACCCATTTGGCAGAAAATAAAGAAGATATTATTTATACTGAGGAAAATTTTGGTATGCGGCCCGGTCAGTATATTGAAGAATTAGGATGGTTAGGTAATGATGTTTGGCATGCTCATTGTGTTCAATTAGATGAAAATGAAGTAAGTTTATTTGCAAAAACAGGTACAGGAATAGCTCATTGTCCTTGTTCAAATATGCGTTTAGCAAGTGGTATCGCTCCTTTAAGAAATTGGCTTGATGCAGGCGTTAATGTTGGATTAGGTGTTGATGGATCAAGTTCTAATGATAGCGGACATTTATTAAATGAAGCTCGTCAAGCTATGCTCTTACAAAGAGTTAATCTAGGAGCAGACAAATTTTCAGCTCGAGAAGCACTATATACTGCGACAAGAGGTGGAGCTAAAGTTCTTAACAGAAACGACATAGGACAAATTGCCGTTGGTAAGGCTGCAGATTTTGCCATCTATGATCTTAATCAAATTTCATTGTCTGGAACTTGGAGTGATCCATTGGCTGGTTTAGTGTTTTGTTCACCTATGCATACAGCTTACACAATATGTAATGGGAGAGTGATTTCTGAGTCAGGTAATATGAGTAACTTTGATCTTGGTGTTTCACTTGATGAACACAAATCTGCGTCAAAGAGATTGCTAGATTTATAAATATTAAAAGATTAAATGTCTTACTTCATTTTCTTTGAAATGATATTCTATTAAATTAACAGAAGAATTTTCATTTTTTTTAATTCTATCAACAATCCAAAATTCTTGTTTTTTTCTAACTAACAAAGGGTGATGCCAAACATTCCTATTGTAAGTTATACCAACGTCACCTTTTACATCAAAACACCTTATAGTATCTAAATCTGGCATATTATTTTTGTCCTTGGACACAACTATTAACCAATCTATATTTTGAATAGGTAAGAAGCTTTGAGAAGCAATAGGGTGTTTTTCCATTATTTTGATTTCAATAGGTAAATTTCTTGGGGATCCTGAAAATATCGAAATTGCTGGAACTCCACCTTCATTGTTCAATTCTAAATCTGAAATATTATGATGACGAATTGTGGTACCTTGATTTATAGAAATTTTTTCAGAAGTTGTGTCTTTATTTATTACATGTCCAAATTCGCTGAAGTTACCTAAGTCTATATTTTCAATTTCAATTTTATTTATCATCTAACTTTTTTCCAAATATTCTAAGTCTAGAAACACCCCCATCTGGGTAAATATTTAATCTAATATGAGTGGCTTCAGCTTTTGAATTTGAATTAATTTCATACTTATGGATATTGTCGGCAGTTAACTTGGTTTCATCTAGTATAACATCCCAATTTTCTGAACTTTCAATAAGGTCTTTTGTTGTTATGTTCTTATCAATAGATATTGCTTGAATTGATGCTCGATCAGGATAGTTTCCTTTAAAATGAGCTGTATCAATTTCAATTTTTTCAATCTTACCTTTCTTTGCTAATTTAATAATGATCCAGTCATTACCTGGCTCACGTCGTCTTCTAGTTTCCCAGCCATCACCCATAGTCTGTCCTCTTCCTTCGGAAAGAAGTGCAGAGACATCTCCGTAATGTGCATTGTTATAAGCTAAAATAGAGCCACCTAGTTTTAATGAAGATAATTCTATTATTTCTTCATTATTAAACCTATCCCAGTTATATTTTACCTTTCCAAACAATCTAATGCGTGCAACACCGCCGTCCGGAAATATTTGTAACCTAACGAAATTAAATTTTTCTTTTAAATTTAATTCAAAATTGTTCTTACAATCCCCAATTAGGCTAGTTTTAGCTATTAAAGATTTCCAATTAGAATCTTTATTCGGATCAGTCTCGCTATATATTCCTTCTAAAGAAAAAAAAGGAGGAAAGTTTCCAGTGAAATAGCTCGTATCTATCTCTATTTTAGATATAATACCTGCTGAACCAAGCTTTAAAATTGCCCAATCATTTCCACCATCTCTTCGTCTTTTGCTTTCCCATCCATCCATCCATTTACCATGATTATCATATTTATCTTCGATAAAAATGGGTTCTTTATCATTTAACATTCTTGTTACTTCACCAAAAAAATCATCAGAAAACGCCAATATTTTGGTGCCCATTTTAGGTGAAGCTAGATTAACTAAACCTTGAATTGAGTTATTTGTAGTCATGATTATTAATCCTAATTATTTAGAGTAAACAAAAGTCTCTTGAAACATATCTACCAAGATTTTTTTGTGTAATAAATTTATTATCTTCATAAATTTTCTGACCTCTTAACCAAGTCTGTATTGGCCAGCCCTTAATTTCTAAGTTTTCATAAGGTGTATAATCAGATCCATGATGTAGGTCAGCTTGTTTTATTTTTTTTACCTTATTTGGATCCCAAATAGTTAAATCTGCATCACTTCCGATTTTAATAGAACCTTTTTGAGGGTATAATCCATACATTTTAGCAGGATTTGTAGAGGTCAATTCTACAAATCTCTCAATTGAAATTCTGTTTTTGCTTACGCCTTCTGAAAATAAGATTGGAAGTCTGGTTTCTACACCAGGTATCCCATTAGGAACCCATTTGAAGGAAGTCCTTGCTCCTGGTCGATCTTTTCCTTTTTTATCTTTAAACTTAAAAGGGCAGTGATCTGAGGAAAAAATATCAAACGTTCCGTCTATAATTCCTTCCCAAATTGCTTCTTGACTTTCTCTATCTCTTGGAGGAGGAGAGCATACATACTTAGCCCCCTCAAAATCCATATTAAGTCCTTTCATATCATCTTCAGTTAGGCAAATGTATTGAGGACATGTTTCTGAAAAAACCTTTATACCATTTTCTTTAGCCCATTTTATCTGCGACAAAGCTTCATTGCCTGATACATGAACTATTACAATGGGTATATCAACAATTTGTGCATGGCTAATGGCTCTATGAGTAGCTTCTCTTTCTACAATTTGAGGTCTTGATAATCCATGATAGTAAGGGGCTAGTTTACCTTCATCTTCTAATTTTTTTGTTAAATATCTTATCGCATCATAACCTTCTGCATGAACCATAACCAAGGTTTTTTCTTTTTTTGCAACTTCAAAAACTTTTAATAGTTCTTCATCATTAAGCACAAGATCATCGTATGTCATGAAAACTTTGAAAGAAGTATATCCGTCTCTAGCTAATGCAGGTAGCTCTTGGCCTAACACTTGCGCTGATGGGTCACTAATTATCAAGTGAAAAGAAGTGTCCACAAATAAATTATCCTTAGCTTTCGCATGATAATTTTTTACACATTCTCTCAATGATTGTCCTTTTTCTTGCATAGCAAAAGGTAATACTGTTGTAGATCCTCCAGCTGCTGCAGATTTAGTAGCGCTTTGAAAATTATCAGCCATTTCTACATCAGGTCCAGAAGGTTGATCAATGTGTACGTGTGCGTCTATTCCACCTGGTAGTATAATTAAATCGGTAGCATCTTCTATGTTTTTGGCATTGCTATTCAATTGGCCTAATGCACAAATTTTCCCCTCAAAGATGCCTATATCACAATTTTCTATACCTTTTTCTGTAACCACTCTACCATTAGTGAGAATAACATCTAGATTTTCCATATGTATTTTCCATTACTATTATTTGTTTTTTGTTAGATTTAATATTGTTAAATAAAGTTCTTCAATTTGAGCTCTTTCGTGATTTTCTAAAAATGAAACATTACCTGGTGGCATTGCGAATGAAGCAACTGATTGAGAATATATATTTTCAATATTCATCAGAATGTCTTCAGTGGTCTCAAGCATTACCTGCTTTGGAGCACTGTGCATATTGTCCCATAATGGTTCCTTTGCGTGACACATAGAACATTTTGAAATTATAATCTCTTGAGCATTTGTTAAAATAGGCTCTGGTATTATTTTAATTATATGAGCATTTTGATTAGTCTTTGTAAGTTTGGGTTTACCTAAATTAGAAATGAACATTGATAAGGATAACAAAATAATTATTGGAAAAATTATCCAATATGGTGGTTTGATACCAGTATGTTTAACATTAAAAAAATGTCTTATTAATGCACCAATTATTAAGATAATAGGAATGATCAACCAAGAGTACTTTGTTGCATAAATTATTGGGTAATGATTTGAAATCATAATAAAAATTACTGGTAGTGTTAAGTAATTATTATGAAGAGAACGTTGTTTTGCTACCATGCCATATTTTGCATCTGGAGTTTCATTTTTAATAAGGCTGGCTACTACTTTTTTTTGTCCAGGTATAATAACCATTAAAACATTAGCAACCATTATTGTTCCCAATACAGTTCCAATCTGCATAAAAGCTCCTCTGTAACTAAAAAGCTCAGAATAAATCCAGGACATGATTGTAATTAAAATAAAAATAGACAGTATTAACGTGTAAACATTAGTTTTTAATGAAATTCTGCATATCATATCATAAACTAACCAACCAAATATTATTCCTAAAATAGATATGATTACTGCCTCATATTTTTCAAAATCATATTTGATTATGTCTATCATATATAATTCTGCTCCTGCGTAATATATAAGCGCTAGTAAAGCAAAGCCGGAAACCCAAGTAGCGTAAGCTTCCCACTTAAACCAGGTAAGTTCTGATGGAAGCTTAGATGGAGCAACTAAATACTTAACTAAATGATAAAAACCACCACCATGGACTTGCCAAGCTTCACCATATGACTTGGGAGGTAAATTTTTATTTTGTTTTAAACTTAAATCAAGAGCTATGAAATAGAAACTAGATCCAATCCAGGCAATACCAGCAATTACATGAAACCATCTTAAAATAAGTTCAAGCCATTCATTCATTAGAAACATCATACCTTAACTGCCTCTATAAGTACTGTAGCCAAAAGGAGATAAAAGTAATGGAACGTGAAAATGTTCAAGTTTATTAGTGATATTAAATCTAATTGGGATCTTATCTAAAAATAAACGTTTATCTAAATCAACATTAACATTTTTTAAATAATCTCCTACAAAAAACAATAACTCATACTCAATTTCTTCTAAATTGTCTTCAGTAATTAGTGGTTTATCAACTCTTCCATCTTGGTTAGTTATAAAAGTTCCAACCAAGTTCTTTTCTAACTTGTTTATTTTAAACAACTGAATTTTTAGATTAAAAGCAGGTGCACCTTTACTGGTATCTAAAACGTGTGTCGTGAGGCCAGCCATAAATTTCTCTATCAAATGTTATATAAAGTATGCTTTAATAATATAAACACTTTAATATTAGGTGATAATATGTCCAACAAAACTTTTATATTTTTATCTAAAAAAATTTCGAAGAAGAAAATCATAGAACTTTTAAGAAGTATATATGAACATTCTCCATGGGTACCTGAAAGGCTGTTTTCTAATGAAGTTAATGAAAATTTAAATAAAGAATATTTGCAACGAAAAATGAGGTCAGTAGTTGAAAAAGCAAGTAAACAGGAAAAATTAGATTTAATCAGGTCCCATCCAGAATTAGGAAACAAGCTGAAAAAGATAGATGAACTAACTGAATTCTCCAAGGAAGAACAAAAGTCTGCTGGGTTAGATCAATGTAATGAAGACGAGTTTAAAGTTTTAACTCAACTTAATATGCAATACAGAAATCAATTTCAATTTCCATTCATCATTGCTGTAAAAGGCTTATCAAAAAATGATATAATAAATGAAATGAAAAAAAGAGTTTATAATAGTAAAGAAGAAGAATTTGAAACTGCAATGAAAGAGATTCATAAAATAGCAAGTCTTAGGATTAATGATTTGACTTATTATGAAAGAGATGAAAATTTAACTAAAATAGATAGAGAAAATGAGTTGCTCTAATTATTTTTTTTTAAATTTTAAGGCGATTACTTCTTGTTAAAGGCTTTGTAAATTTTTTAATTTTAAGGTCTTGTTTTGAAAGATTTTCTACAAGTGCAGCAGCAGCTGTTACACCTTCAATTATAGGAATGTTAAATCTATCACTAAATATTTTTGTTAAATTTAAAATTCCAGGGCTAGTTATTATAATTGCCTCTGGATTATCCTCAACGATTGTTCTATTTACCTCATTTTCTAATTTTTTTATATTAGACTTAGACATTGTTTCCATATCCAATATGGGCACTTCTATAGATCTCAATGAAACACATTTATGATCTAGATCATATTTAATCAAATTATTCTTTATAGCTTCGTGAGATACAGATAAGTTTGTGATAATTGAAAACTTATTAGCAATAATATTAGCAGTGTAAAAAGCAGCCTCGCCAATGCCTATTACAGGTTTAGATGTGATTTTTCTAACAATATCTATTCCAATGTCTTCGAAGCATGCTAATATGAAGGCATCTGATGAATTATTATTTTCTATTTCTTTAACAAGTTTTGAAACATTTGTAGTTTCGAGGTAATAACTATAATAATCTTCAACAATAGACTCCTCACTCATATAAACTGTTGAACTTTTATCTATTACCCCAGACACGCAGTGTTTAAGTTTTTTATTTGACTGTACTGTTGCGTGAGGGTTGATAATACAAATTTCAATACCCAAGGAGACTTACTCTACTTATTTACTATGTTAGGTTTATTAAATATAGTAATTGGTGGTGGATCCTTCTTGTATTTTTTTATCTCAACCAATGTAGAGTGCGCTGAAGGACCTTGGGAAAGTGAAGACGTTCCAATATCTTCAGTTAAGACATTTGGGTTACCATGAATGCAAAAGCTTCCGTCATCCACTGGGTTGTACCATGCACCTACAGGTAAAAAAACAATACCAGGCATCACTTCTGGACTTCTTACTACACCAGCAAGGCATTTACCTCTTTTATTAAAAATTTCAACTATGTCACCATCTTTTAGATTTCGGAATTCTGCGTCTTTAGGATTAATTTTTACAGGTTCTCTTCCATTAATCTTAAATCTTTGACTTTCTGATCCATTATCGAGTTGGCTGTGTAATCTATTGTGAGGTTGACCAGAAATGAGTTGAAGAGGGAATTGTTTTGTAAGTGCTGATCCTAACCATTCATCTTGTTCTAACCATGCTGGGTGTCCAGGGCAGTCTTTATAATTAAAATCAGCTACAGTTTGAGAAAATATTTCAATTTTTCCTGATGGCGTTGTAATTCGGTTCTTAACTGGATCTTTCCTAAAATCTTCTAGCAAAATAGTTTGTTTTTTAGGAGATAATACCTCTTGAAACCCATTTCTCCAAAATTTGTCAAAATCAGGTAAGTTGAAATTGGCATCTTTAGCGCTCTGTACAGATACTTCCCATAGATGTCTCAGCCATTGGTCTTCATTACGTTTTTCAGTAAATTTTTCGTTAATATTTAGCTTTGCAGAGATAGCAGAAAAAATATCATAATCAGATTTTGATTCACCTACCGGCTCAATTATTTTATGCATTGGAGATATTGTTTGATCCCAGTGCCTAACACCTATGTCATTTCGTTCTAAGGAGGTAGTTGCGGGTAATACTATATCTGCATGTCTTGCTAAGCTGTTCCACCAAATCTCATTAACTATAATACTATCTGGTTGCTTGAACGCTTTAACAAGTTTTTTTAAGTTCATCTGATGATGAAAGGGGTTTCCGCCAGCCCAATAAACTAGCTTAATATCAGGGTACTTAAGATCTTTGCCATTGTAAGTTAAAGTTTTACCTGGGTTAAGAAGCATATCTGAAATTCTTGCAACTGGTATAAAATCACTTACTGGATTTTTCAATTGTTCTAAAGCTGGCCATTTGTGGTAACTAACAGGGTTTCCTATCCCATTTTCAGCGCTGTAACCTAGTCCAAAGCCTCCACCAGGAAGACCTATTTGCCCCAACATGCATGCTAAAACAGAAATCATCCAATGGGATTGCTCTCCATATTGTTGTCTCTGCAAAGCCCAAGCACCAGTTATCATAGTTCTGTTCTTAGACATTTGTTTGGCTAAATCATATATAATATTACTTGGAATGCCTGTTACTTTAGAAGCCCACAATGGAGTTTTTGCTTTTCCATCTGAAATCCCTTTTAAGTAATCATAAAAAACATCATACCCAATACAATATTTTTTTATAAAATCTCTATCTATTAAACTTTCACTTTCAAGTATAAACGCTATACCAAGCATCAAAGCTGTATCTGTTCCAGGTCTAATTTTAATCCAGTCAGCATTACTAATGATGTCAGCCTCCATTTCCATAGGGCTAATATTAATAAATTTTATACCTTTCCTTGCACAATCTTTGATAAATTGTTTAGTTGTATGTTTTCCAACACCTCCCGATGTGACTTGTGAGTTTTTTAGAGGTAAGCCCCCAAACATAACTATTAATTCTGAATTGTCTTTTATATTATTCCAGTCTGTATGTGTATCAAGAAATTTTCTATATGATAAACCTATTACATGAGGCATGATTGTCTCGCTTGCCGCATAAGAATAGGTGTTGACTGATTTAGTATATCCACCATAACAATTGAAAAACCTATGAAGTTGGCTTTGTGCATGATGAAACCTACCTGCTGAACCCCAACCATAAGAACCCGCAAAAAATGCTTTGTTTTTATATTTCTTTTTAATTCTGCTCAGCTCAAACGATACTATATTGATAGCTTCTTCCCATGAAACTGGGACAAAATCATCAGATCCGCGCTTTTCTCTGGAACGTTTGCCTGTAATAGCCATTTTGCCATTAGCTAATTCTTTTCTTATTTCTCTGAGATAGCCTTTACGAATATGAGGAACTTTAACTCTTAACTCATCATCTACAGTATCTATAATTCCTTTTGCAATATTAGATGGATCTCTATCTTGTCCGTAAGGCTTCATGCCAACAATTTTACCATCCTCAACCTCGGCATAGTAGCTTCCCCAATGAAAAGCGGTAGGTTTTTTTGTTCTATTTGGCATTTTGACCTCTATTAAATATTACGATAAATCTAATTACAGATTTAGTAAATTATATTTTCGTCTAGAAATTTAGAAACATGAATTGCATTCCTATTTAAACCATCTTTAATTTGACATCTACATGATGTCCCATCAGCAATAATGGTGATATCTTTATCAGATTTTTGAATTGCAGGAAAAAGTTTTTCGTTGGCCATTTTCATAGAAATGTCAAATGTGTCTTTACCATATCCAAATGCACCTGCCATGCCACAACAACTAGTTTCTATAGTCTCAACTTCTAAACCTTCAATTTTTTTTAATAAACTTTCGATTGGCTTTACTGCGTCAAATGCTTTTTGATGACAGTGACCATGCAATAATACCTTTTGATCTAATTTTTTAAAGTTTAATTTTTTGCAATTTTTTTCTAGTAATTCTTCAAAAGTGTATGAATTATTTTGTAGTAACTTTATATCGTCATCTTTAATTAGCGCAGGAAGCTCATCTCTAAAAGATAAGATACATGAAGGTTCTAAGCCAACAACTTCAATCCCTTTTTGCAAAAAAGGTAAAAAGGTATTTAAAATTTTTGTTGCTTCAATTTTGGCATTTTCAATCAAGCCGTTGCTTAAATAGGTTCTTCCACAACATAATGCTTTATTATCTTTTGAATTTGGAATAAAGGGAAAATATCCAGCTGATTTTAAGACCTTTATGGCGGATCTTATATTTTCTGGTTCATAATAACGATTAAAAGTATCAACAAATAATATGATTGGAGTTTGGCCATTAATTTTTTCAATTGAGTTTGGTAATTCATTATTTCTAAAGAAATCATTACGCCATGCTGGTAGTGGCCTTTTTGCAGTAAAACCAAAGAGTAACTCACTAATTTTGGCAGCGCCAGGAATTTTATCTCTTAGATTAAAAAGTTTAGAAAAGTTAGATGCAAACGCAGCATACTTAGGTAAGTAGGCTATTAATTTGCTATTTAAATTAAGACCATATTTGTTTGCATGTAGGTTTGATAACTCTATTTTCATTTTTGACATATCTACGCCTGTTGGACATTCGCGTTTACAAGCTTTACAAGAGACACATAACTTCATTGTTGCTGTCATTTCTTTACTTGTAAGTGCGTTATTACCCAATTGTCCTGAAAGGGCTAATCTAAGCGAATTAGCTCTTCCTCTAGTTGAATCTTTCTCATCTTTTGTAACTCTGAAAGATGGACACATAACTCCGCCATCTAACTTTCTACATGATCCATTATTATTACACATTTCAATTGCCCCTTGAAACCCACCAGCATTACCAGGCCATTGGGACCAATCTAAAATAGTATTAATATTTTTTGCGTTATATGAAGGGGCATATCTAAAGTAATCTCTAGCGTCCATTTTAGGTGCATTTATTATTTTTCCAGGGTTAAAAATATTATCTGGATCAAAAGCTTGTTTAATAGTTTCGAAAATATTAATCATTTTTTTTCCAAACATTACTTCATTAAACTCAGAACGTGCTATTCCATCGCCGTGCTCTCCTGAATAAGAACCTTTAAACTTTTTTACCAATTTACTAGTTTCATCTGCAATATTGCGCATTTTTGAAACATCCGTTTGAAGCTTCATGTTTAAAACAGGCCTTACATGAAGACATCCAACAGAAGCATGAGCATACCAAGTTCCTTTGGTGTCATATTTGTCAAATATTCGATTTAATCCATCAGTATACTCAGCTAGATCTTTAAGCTCGACTGCACAATCTTCTATGAAGGAAACTGGCTTTGCTTCATCCTTCATAGACATCATAATGTTCAACCCCGACTTTCTCATTTCAGTTACTTTTGCTTGTAAAGCATTGTCAATAACATCAATAACTCCTCCAATTTTTTTATTACCTTTCCATGAATATCCTAAATCACCCATTAATTGATGAAGTTTTTTCAATCTATGTTGATTCACACTCATGTCTTCTTCTGCGAATTCAACTAAAAGTAAAGATTTAGGGTTGCCTTTTACGACTGCTTCAACTGTAGGTTGAAATATATCAATCTTTCTTGCAAGACTAAGCATCGTATCGTCAACAAGTTCCACTGCTATTGGATCTAATGGAACAATATGTTGTGCAGCATCCATTGCCTCATAGAATGATGGAAAGTGACATATACCCATAATTTTTTGAGAAGGAAGAGGTGACAATTTAAGAGTAATTGCAGATGAATATACTAAAGTTCCTTCTGATCCTACTAATAAGTGAGATAAATTTATTCCGTCGCCTTTTTTACCGTTTGGTCTGGAGGCCATTGCATCTGGTAAAAGTGAATCAATATTATACCCGCCAACTCTACGAAGTACTTTAGGAAATTTTGTTAATATTTCATCTTTATTCTCTAGAGCTAGATTTAAAAGGTTATTTATAATTTTTGGAGCAAGTTCTTTGCTCGAAGCTATCTCTTTATCTTTAATATGCCCAAATTTATACGTTGAGCCATCACTTAATATTCCTTCTATTTCAAAAACATTGTCTCTCATCATTCCATATCTAATTGAGCGTCCACCACAACTATTGTTACCTGTCATTCCACCAATTGTTGCTCTGCTGGAAGTTGAAACATCTACAGGAAACCATAATCCAAATGGTTTTAAAAATTTGTTTAATTCATCAAGTACTATTCCAGGCTCGACTATGCATGTCATTTTTTCTTTGTTAAAATCTAATATTCTATTTAAAAATTTTGAATTATCTATAATTATTGCTTCATTAACAGTCTGACCACATTGAGAGGTTCCTCCTCCTCTAGCTAAAAGTGGAACTTTGGCTTCTCTTGCATAATTAATAGTATCTATCAAATCTGATTTTTTTTTTGGTATTAAAACACCATACGGCATCATTTGATAAATAGATGCGTCTGTTGAGTATCTGCCTCTAGTAAAATTGTCATAATAAATTTCTGCTGTTGTTTTATTCTTCAATTTTTTTAGTAATTGCTGTGAACTACCGTCTGGCATAAAAACCTCTGTCTCTGAATTAAAATTCAATATGGAAAATTTATTATTTAAAGTGTATGTATAAAGTAATTTATAAATAGTTTATTTTCAATGACAGATATTAAGTAAATAAGGAAATTTTTTAATATGAATAAAAGATATATGCCAGGAAAACATTTTTTACAATTACCTGGACCTTCAAATGTGCCTGATAGAATTTTAAGGGCTATGGATTATCCTACTATAGATCATCGTGGACCAGATTTCCCTTATTTAGCCAATGCCTGCCTTAATGGAATGAAAACAATTTTTAAAACAAATTCAAATGTAATAATTTTTCCAGCATCAGGAACAGGTGCATGGGAGGCGGCACTAGTAAATACACTTAATGAGGGCGATTTAGTTCTGATGGTTGAAACTGGTCATTTTGCCACTTTATGGAAGAAAATGGCTAATAAACTTGGAATTAAAACAGAGTTTTTAGAAACTGACTGGAGAAGAGGTGTTGAACCCGAAAAATTATTGGATAGATTAAAAAATGATATTGAAGGAAAAATCAAAGCTGTATGCGTAGTCCATAATGAAACATCTACAGGTAGTACTTCAAGAATAAAAGAAGTAAGAAATGTAATGAATTTAGCTAACCATGAAGCTTTATTAATGGTTGATACAATTTCGGGGTTAGCTTCTATGGAGTATGAACATGACGATTGGGGAGTTGATGTTACTATTTCGGGCTCCCAAAAAGGTTTGATGCTGCCTCCTGGCTTATCATTTAATGCAATATCGGAAAGAGCTATTCTTACCTCAAAAAAATCGGGCATGCAAAGATCCTATTGGGATTGGGAAGAACAAATAGAGGCTAATAAATCTGGTTCTTTTCCCTATACGCCTGCTACCAATCTTTTATATGGTTTAAAAGAAGCAATAAACATGCTTCACGAAGAGGGTCTAAAAAATGTTTTTAAACGACATGGTAGACACGCAAAAGCAACAAGGGCAGCTGTACAAGCATGGGGCTTGGAGGTTCTTTGCCAAGAAGAGATGGATTACTCTAATGTTTTAACTGCTGTTAAATTACCAGATGGACATAATGCAGACGAATTAAGAAAAATTATTTTAGAAAATTTCAATATGTCTCTTGGAAATGGATTGTCTAAGCTTGCAGGTAAAGTTTTTAGAATTGGTCACCTAGGTGATTTTAATGATCTAATGCTAATGGGTACATTAACAGGAATAGAAATGGGATTATCTTTAGCCGGTGTTCCGCATCAAAAGGGGGGTGCTGCAAGGGCTTCTGAGTTTTTAATCAGTAATTAGTTAATGATAATTTTATTGTTGTTTGAAAATATATTGATATAGTTTCAATTTATTAATTAATTATAAGGGGAAGATAATGAACTTTAAGAGTTTATCTATAATGACTATAGGAGCTATTGCATTATCAGCAACTGTTTCTGCGAAAGAGTTAAGGTTATCACATCAATGGTCAACAAAAGATGTTCGTCACAAATTTGCACAAATTGTTGCTGATCACGTGGCTTCTGCAAACGTTGATCTAAATATAAAAATATTTCCATCTAAATCACTTTTCAAACCCAAGGAACAATATAAGCCTTTAACTAGGGGTCAATTAGATATGACTGTTTTTCCATTGTCATACGCTGGCGGTCAACAACCTGCTTATAACTTAACATTAATGCCAGGACTTGTAAAAAATCATGATCACGCAGCTCGTATGAATTATTCACCCTTTATGGAAGAAATACAAAAAATTATGGCAACTGATGATGTTATGGTTGTAGTCCATGGATATTTAGCAGGTGGTTTTGCAGGTAAGGACAAGTGTATTACTGGTCCTAATGATGTAAAAGGTCTTCAAACAAGAGCAGCAGGAAAAGCTTTTGAAACTATGCTTGTAGGAGCTGGTGCTTCTATAGCTTCTATGCCTTCTTCAGCCATTTATAATGCAATGCAAACTGGAGTATTACAAGCTGCTAACACATCATCATCATCTTTTGTATCATACAGAATTTATGAGCAGGTTAAGTGTTATACTCCTGCAGGCAAAACTGCTTTATGGTTTATGTATCAACCACTTCTAATGAATAAGTCAGTGTTTGAAAGCTTAAATAAAAATCAACAAGAAGCTTTAATGGCCGGCGCAAAGAAGGCTGAAGCTTATTATTTAGCAGAAGCAAAAAAAGAAGATCAAGCTTCTGTAAATGTTTTCAAGAAAAATGGTGTTGAAATTAAAGAGATGTCAGCAGACGAATTCAATGCCTGGCGTTCAATAGCTAAAGAAACATCTTATAAGAAATTTGTCTCAGGTTATAAAGATGGGCAAAGATTGCTAGATTTAGCCTTATCTGTTAACTAATAACAAATAATGGCGGGATATATCTCGCCATTATTTTATTTCTATTAAAATTATTATGATTGATAACTATATAAAATTTTCAAAAAATCTATCTAGAATAGCCGGAGTAATTGCTGCATTTATGATTTTAACTGCCGTACTTATTACTGTAGAAATGATATGGGTTAGGTTTGTTTTAAATTATTCAACTGCATGGCAAACAGAAACTGTTATATACATGATGGTTGGCGCTACTTTAATTGGCTTATCTTATGTGCAGGTTCTAAGAGGACATGTTAATGTAGATCTTTTACCTATGTTAATTAGACCTAAATATCAGAAAATTCTAGCCTGCTTAACTAGTGTAACTAGTATAATCATTGTTTTTATCATGTTCATATATGGATTTGATTATTGGCTTGTAGCTTATGAAAAAAACTGGACATCAGATACTGTTACTGCGGTACCCTTAAAATACCCTTATTTAGCACTGCCCATTGGCTTTGGTCTTTTTTTAAATCAATTGATAGCTGATTTCATTTCTATGATAACAAATAGAGAATTGCCTTTTGATAAAGGAATTAAATAATATGGATCCTTTATCACTTGGTTTATTAGTTGCCTTTACAACCATTTTAATTTTATTCTCTGGTGTGTCCGTTGCTAATGGTTTGTTAATAGTTTCGTGTCTTTTTTTATTTGTGTTTGATGGTTTTCGTTCTTTAGAGTTGATGCCTGAAATTTTTTACGGCCATCTTGATAACTTCGCTCTTTTATCTATTCCAATGTTTATAATAATGGGTGCTGCTATATCTTCGACTAGAGCTGGAGCAGATTTATATGAAGCTCTAGATAGATGGCTTACACGTGTTCCTGGTGGATTAGTAATATCTAATTTAGGAGCATGTGCTCTATTTGCAGCTATGTCTGGATCAAGTCCAGCTACTTGTGCAGCTATTGGAAAAATGGGTATTCCTGAAATGAAGAAAAGAGGTTATTCAGACGAAGTTGCATCTGGGTCAATAGCTGCGGGTGGTACCTTGGGCATATTAATACCGCCTTCAGTTACAATGATTGTGTATGGTATTTCTACTGAAACGTCAATTGGACGTTTGTTTTTGGCGGGAGCTATTCCAGGTCTTTTACTTGTTTTTCTTTTTATGTTGTGGTCAATTTTTTCAACATGGAAAAGTGGTAATATTGATGCTTTAAATAGAAAAAGCTTCAGTTGGAAAGAACGTTTGGAAATACTTCCTAGAGTTATTCCATTTTTTGCAATAATTTTAGGAGTGTTATATTCACTATATGGTGGTGTTGCCACTCCTTCTGAAACAGCAGCAGTTGGGGCTATTTTATGCTTAATTGTAGCTGTTGTAATTTATAAACTTTGGGCACCAAAATCATTGTGGGTGGTCTTAAGAGACTCAACAAGAGAGTCTATCATGATACTCTTTATTATTGCAGCAGCAGGAGTTTTTTCTTATATGCTTTCAAGTCTGTTCATTACTCAAAGTATAGCTGAATGGATAGGGACTTTAGATGTAAATCGTTGGGTTTTGATGTTAACTATTAATATATTTTTATTAATAGCTGGTTTCTTTCTTCCTCCAGTGGCTGTGATTGTTATGGCCGCTCCAATTTTATTGCCTATAATTATTAACGCTGGTTTTGATCCTTATTGGTTTGCTGTTATACTAACAATCAACATGGAAATCGGCCTTATTTCTCCACCAGTAGGTCTTAATTTATATGTAATTAATGGAATAGCTCCTGAAATACCTCTTAACAAAATCCTTAAGGGTTCTTTGCCATTTGTAATGTGTATGGTTATTGCAATTATATTATTATGTATTTTCCCAGATATAGCTACTTGGTTACCAAACTATATTATGGGTGGTATAAAATGAGTAAAATGAAGTTTTTTCAAGAGTTGATTAATTCACTCTTTGATAAACCTATTAAAAGTAATTCGTTCAATATTTTTCAAGATAAAAGTAAATCTATTACCACAAAAGATTATATCGAAAACGTAGCTTCTGCAAAAGGAGAGGTTTCTGCCTTAGGTTACGCTGAATTGCTAATGAAACATTGTGAAGCATTAAATGATAAAGAGCTGTTGAACTTTTTTAAGTTAATTAGGGATAATTTTGAAATAACTTCTGATGAATTATCTTATGCTATAGAGAAATATCTACGTGCAAAGAACTCTGAAAACTTAGTTCAATTGATGAAAGTCGCAGAACCTAAGCGACGTGAAATCTTTAGAAGATGCAACGGAATATCAAGGGGTACTATAAGGTTAGTTAATCTTAGAAAAAGGCTATTAGGTATTATAACTAAACACCCAGAACTTAAAGCTGTAGATTATGATCTCGTTTATTTATTTAAAAATTGGTTTAATAGGGGATTCCTTATTTTAAGGCCTATAAATTGGGAAACTCCTGCTCATATATTAGAAAAAATTATAGCTTATGAAGCTGTTCACGAAATTAATTCATGGGATGAATTAAGATCACGTTTAGCTCCTAAAGATAGACGATGCTTTGCATTTTTTCATCCTGCAATGCAAGATGAACCTATCATATTTGTTGAAGTTGCACTTATGAAAGAGGTGCCTTCTAAAATTCAAGATGTCCTTCAGGAGAAAAGAAATGTCTTTGAACCAGAAGAAACAACTGTGGCAGTTTTTTATTCTATATCTAACTGTCAAAAAGGATTAGCAGGTATTTCTTTCGGTAATTTTTTAATTAAGCAAGTTGCCAATGATTTAAATCTAGAGTTTAAAAATCTCAAGAAATTTGTAACTCTATCTCCAGTACCTGGATTAAGAAAATGGATTAGTGATAAACACCCAAAATTTGCAAAGAGCATAGAAAAATTAAAGCGACCTGAACAATTTTTGAAAGTTTATGACAATATGATGGAGTATGTTGGTAAGTATTTTTTGAGCTCTGAAAGAACTGATAAGATGCCAAACGATCCAGTTGCAAGGTTTCATTTAGGTAATGGAGCATCCTTAGAGCAAATTAATTATTTAGGTGATGTATCGTCCAATGGGATAAATTTATCTGCCGGTTTAATGGTTAATTATCTTTATGATCTCGATAAAGTAGAGAAAAACCATGAATTGTATACATCAGAAAATAAAATTAATATTTCAAAAAATGCTAAAAAGGTATTATTAAAGTATACGAAAGAAACTCTCTAATTATGTTTAAAAGGAAAAAAATGACTATTTTAAAATATTTTCTTGTTTTTTTATCTATCTCTTTATTTTCTAATAATCTTTTGGCTAAAGAGACAAAATATAGTTGTAAACCTCAAAGTGCAGCTGCAGTAAGATCCAATGGTATTCAAGTTTTTAAAATTTCTGGTAAAGAAAAGCCTGTTGAAATAACCATCAAAGACGGAGAAGGTCTGAACTCGGGGCTCTTTATGGTAAATAATTCAAAATATGAAATTTTAGATTTAGGAACTGGCAAGGCATATGCTTTTGATAAGAATGAACCCTGGACACATATTCAAGATATATTTTTTTTAGATAATGATAACTTGTCATTCATTTTAGCTGCGAATGCATCTATTACGAGATATATTTGTGAAGAAAAAACAAAATAAAGCTGGATTTAAAATTTAGGCCTAAAATGTTTACACGCTCTCAATTAATGAAATTTTGTACATCTATTTTTACATCTTTTGGAATGGATGACGAAAAAGCTAATGATACATCAGATATTTTGATAGAGGCTGATATGATGGGTCATTCTACTCATGGTGTTAGACTGCTTCCATTGTATATAAAAGATATTGAAATGGGTAATATGAAAATCTCTGGTAAAGAGGATGTTTTAAAAGATCTTGGTAGCTCTATAACTCTAGACGGTAAACAATTACCAGGTATATGGTTAACAAAAAAATCTTTAAAACTTGCATCAGAAAGAGCAAAAAAGCATGGTACAGCTACGGTTCTTATTAGAAACAGTCATCATAATGGAGCTTTAGCCGCGTATATGTTACCAATTGTTAAGAAAGGTTTGATTGGTATAATTAAAAGCTCTGTTCCTTCAACGGCAACAGTTGCTCCATATGGTGGAGTTAAGGCTTTACTCTCGCCAAATCCTATGGCGTTGGCTTACCCTACAAATAATAATCCTGTAATAATTGATATTAGCGCATCTATCACCACTAATAATATGATTGCTGACAAAATTTCAAAAAAAGAAATGTTTGACTTCAATTGTTTGTTAACCTCCGATGGAACGCCAACTAATGACCCTTTTGAAGTGCAAAATAAAAATGGAACTGTTATGCCAGTAGGTGGTCTTGAGTATGGGCATAAAGGTTTTGGCCTAGCACTTGGTATTGAGGCATTATCTCAAGGTTTATCGGGTTCTGGGAGAAGCAAAAAACCCAAATCAATGAATCTCTCAACTTTTGTTCAAGTTATTGACCCTGAGGCATTTTCTGGTTTAGAAGCCTTCAAAGACGAGATGACTTTTCTTTCTCAACAATGTCTAAATAACGAACCTATTGATAAGAACAAGAGAGTTAGAATGCCTGGAGAAAAAGCTTTGTCGAGAAGAGATAAGTCTGTTAAAAATGGCATATCATTGAATCAAGATGTTATAAACACCTTAGAAAAACTTGGTGAAAAATTTAAAATAAATCTGTAAATAAACTGACTTATCTACCCCGCCATTCACTCACTTCCCCTAGTATATCTATGAGTGTTGATAATTTCTCTTCGCCATAACGTTTTTGAATAGCATTATATATCAATTCTACATCTGGTGCTATTTTATTAAGTATCTCTTTACCTGAGTTCGTTAAGCTTAAGTTAACTCTTCTTCCATCTTTAGCATCGACAAATCGTGAAATATATTGGTCTTTTTCAAGCTTACCTATAATTCTTGAGAGACTTGGAGCTAATATACAAGCGTCAAAAGCGACTTGTCCTGCATCAGAGTCTCCCTTTTCGCCTAATACCCTTAATACTCTCCATTGTTGTTCAGTAAAGCCATGTTTAGCTAAAACAGGTCTAAATGAGAGCATCATTGCCTCTCTAGCTCTTAACATAGCTATCGGTAATGATTTACTAGTATCAGGATAAGATTTGTTAATTTCTTTATTCATTTAAAAGCCCCCACCTTTTTGGGCACATTAAAGAAAAGATTTAATTAATAAAGGTTTTAAAACTTAACATATTAAATATTAGCGTGTTTTAAATAAAATTTTAATATGATCAATAGTAAAGTGACTAATTTTTTGATCAAATAAGAATATTGAATAGACTAAATCATATTATATGATTTGTATTTAATAATTGAAGTTAGATAATTTTTAATATGAAATAATAATATAAACATCTTAAAAAAAATAAATTAAGGCCTTAAATCATGAAAAATATTGCAAAAGATAAAATTTTAAATAATGAACTTTGTCTTGGAGTTGGTTTAAGGCAATCAAGAACAGTAGATATAGGTAAAATCATGGCTACTTGTGATTATGATTGGTTATTTATTGATATGGAGCATAATAGCATGGATATTGACATTGCTTCCCAAATTTCTGTTGCCGCTCAGGATGCAGGAATAACTCCTATCGTCAGGGTTCCAGATTTTGCTCATCATCATGCTACAAGAGTTCTTGATTGTGGTGCAATGGGAATAGTTTTTCCACATGTTGAAAATGCAGATATTGCTAAAAAACTTGTATCCTTTTGTTTATTTCCTCCTAAAGGTCACCGTTCTATGACAGGTTCTTTGCCTCAATTAAATTTTAAATCAATGCCAATTTCAGAAGTCGCAACTACCATTAATGACAATATGCTTATTGTTGTAATGTTGGAGAGCCCTGAAGCTATTGAAAATGTTGATGAAATAGCAGCAGTTTCAGGTGTTGACGTAATACTGATAGGCACGAACGATTTATGTATGGAAATGGGGATTCCAGGAGAATACTCGAATCCTAAAATAAAAGAAGCTTATACTAAGGTTATCAAAGCTTGTGAAAAATACAATAAAACTCCTGGAATGGGAGGTGTTTATGATGAAAAATTAATGTCCGAATATATTGGAATGGGAATGAAATTCATATTGTCTGGATCTGATCTTTCATTTATGATGAATTCAGCAAAACAAAGATCTCAAAATCTAAGATCTTTTCTTAAAATTAATAACTGATTATATCTGGAGTTTAAATAATGAGTGAAGTGGCTTTGTTCGACCCTATTACTATTAAATCTAAAGTGTTTAGAAACAGAATAGTTTTATCGCCTATGTGTCAATATAAGGCTGTTGATGGATTGGTAAGTGATTGGCACTTTCAACATTATTCAAGATTTGCTTTTTCAGGGCTTGGCGCTGCTTTTATTGAAGCGACCGGCGTGTCTCCTGAAGGAAGAATTGGTCATGGTTGCACTGGGATATGGAGTGACGAACATATTCAAGGCCTGTCCAAAATAGTCAAAGTTTTTAAAGAGTATAATTGTGTAAGCGGCATTCAATTAGCACATGCTGGAAGGAAAGCTAGTTTTTTAAGGCCTTGGGATGGAGCCTCGCCTATTACAAAAGAAGATTCTGATGAACCTGCATGGCAAACAATTGGACCAAGTGCAATCCCAATAAATGATAGCTCACCAACACCTAAAGAAATGACAATTGAAGATATTGAAAAAGTAAAAAGTGATTTTAAAAAAGCAGCCCAAAGGGCAGATAAAGCTGGATTTGAAATAATTGAAATTCATGGGGCGCATGGATATTTGTTACATTCTTTTTTCTCACCCATCTCTAATAAAAGAAATGACAAGTATGGAGGTAGTTTTGAAAATAGAACAAGGTTTGCATTAGAAACCGTTGCTGAAATTAAATCAGTTTGGCCTGAAAACAAGCCTATATTTTTTAGGATATCGTCTGTGGATGCACCAGGAGAAGGCGCTACTATTGAAGATAACGTCAAATTTGCTAAAGCACTCAAACTTGCAGGTGTAGATGTTATAGATTGTTCTTCAGGAGGTATAACTGGTTCTCCTATATTGAATAAATCAAAAATTATTCCAGGGTTCCAAGTTCCTTATTCTGAGAAAATTAAAAATGAAGCAGGGATAAGTTCTATGGCAGTTGGAGCTATTATAAATCCAGATCAGGCTAACGATATTATATTAAATAAAAGAGCAGATTTTGTTGCTTTAGGTCGAGAATTACTTGCTGATACTCAATGGGTTTATAAAGCAGCCACTTTTTTTAATTTAGAAAATGCCAAATCATTTCTTCCTGATAGTTATTCGTTTTATTTATCAAGAAGAGATGATTTTTTAGATAGATCGGCAAAACCTGCTTAGAAAAAATTAACTTGTTTTTAGCTCATAAAAGTCTACTGGTTTTAATAGTTTGTTTTCTTGAGACTCTAAAGCTCCTAATTTAGCGCTTTCTTGAGTATAATTTATCCAGTCTGGATCTGACCACATAGCAGCTCTTTTATTTTCTCTATCACCAGCATTTTTATAAACCCAAATATGAGTATACTCATTTGGATTTCCTGTTTCAGTAGTCGCAAAAAGTAAAGGGTTTCCCAAATGTTTTGACTGGGCTGGCTTTCCTAATTCACTGTATAATTTAAGATGTGACTTTATAGTTCCTGGTTTACATCTATATGTTCTAACGTCTAAAAGCATGACATTTCCTTGTAATAATTAAAATATTTAAATATTAACTTTATTGTATAAGAATGTAAAAAGATATTAGATATTAGAAACATAAGGTAAAAATATGACTATTGGAGAAAAAATTAATACAATAGAAAGGTTAGTTATTGATTCTTCGAGGGTTAGTCGGTATTTAGGTTATCCAAGGAAAGTTCCAATTTGGAAAATAAGTTTTAAATTACCAAAAAATTGTTATCTTTTTCGAACCAAAGACAATTCTGATATAGCATTAGAAATAGAAAGTATGGAAGGGTTTGCAATTATTCCTTCCCTTTCTAAAGAGGAATCTATTAGACGTTTGAAAACATTAATCCCCTCAGCTGATTTAAAGGGTGAGATAAATAGAGTATGAAAAAAATTTATGTTGATGCAGATGCTTGTCCTGTAAAAGAAGAAATAATAAGAGTTGCTAATCGTCACAAATTGAATGTTTTAATGGTGTGCAATGGAGGTATAAGGCCTTTCAAAAGTGACTTAGTAAAGCTTATTATTGTTTCAGAAGGCTCAGATGAAGCTGACAAGTGGATATATGACCAAGTAAGTAAAGATGATATAGTTATAACGGCTGATATTCCTTTAGCAGCTAAGTGTATCGCTAAAGAAGCTGTCGTATTAAAGCACGATGGTAATTTTTTAACTGAAAATAATATTGGTAATGTATTAGCTACAAGGGATTTAATGTCAGATTTACGATCATCCGATCCTTTTTTAAAAGGGAAAAACAAGCCTTATTCTAAAGCAGATAGAAGTAAATTTTTAACTTCGTTAGAAAATTTAATTTGATTATATTATTATTGTTACAAATATTTATTCCTATAAAATTTTACATATTTTTGGGTGATATTACTTTTCATTTGCAAAGTTATAAAATTTAGCATATATGAAGGTTAATTATCTAAGCCTGTAAAGGCAGTCAGTTTCTGACTAATACGATCGACTTCCTTGGTCATTTAATGTTCAATCTAGTCTAACGTGTTTTGATTGAACAACTACGCTTATGAAAATAAGTTTATAACAAGGAGCAAAGAATGCCTAACGGTACAGTAAAATGGTTTAATCCAAATAAAGGTTTTGGCTTTATAGAGCCAGAAGGTGGATCTCAAGATGTTTTCGTTCATATATCTGCAGTAGAAGCTGCTGGTATGAATACATTAAATGACGGAGCAAAAGTAAGTTTTGAGCTTGAAACCGGTAAAAATGGAAAAGTAGCTGCAGTTAATCTTCAGTCTGTTTAAACTATTTTAATAATATTTAATAAAAGGGCCATTGGCCCTTTTTTTTATTTTAAAATTATTTAAAAGAAGACTAAAATTAATAATAATATTTTTCTATTAAGTAATATATTAGAAGTGGAGGTAGTGATTATGAAAACACTAAAATTAACTGAAGAATATATGGAAAAAAGGGTTTCTAGATTTTTAAATTTAGAACCATTGCCAATACAAATAGATAAAAATATTCCTCAAGCAGGTAAAGACATTGTTTATGCCAGACAGTTACTTTCTGTGATTGGTTTAGATCCATCAGAAGGTAAAACGCCAATTAATTCTGGCGCGCCTATTACTGGGGCTGGAGGAATTACAATAACTTTAGCTAGATGTCCTGTTGGTCAAGGACCAGGATTACATAACCATTTGTCAACTTTTGAAACTTTTACAGTTTTAGAAGGAGAATTTTTAATCAAGTGGAATGATGATGGTTCAGAAGAGTTGAAAATCCAAAAATATGACACTATTTCAATACCGCCAGGTGTTTGTAGATCATTTACTAACGTTGGTAAAGAAGAGGGTCTTTTGCAAGTAATTATATCTGGTGGTGTTCATGATATGAACGATATTGCTTTTACGCCATATGCTGCAAAAGAAATGAACGACATAGAACCAAATTTGTCTAAGAAGTTTGAAAATATTGGTTTTAAATTTGATGCTGGTGTATGAATTATTTAACTAAGGATTTAAAAAATATTAATTAATTTTATTTTGTTTTTATTCGAGTAATTATAATTCCTGCTAATATAATTAAGAATGCACCTAAGATGGTATTGTCATCAGGTATTTCGTCATAAATAAAAAAACCCCAAAATGCTGCTAATAATACTGTTAAATATACAAAAGGAGCTGCAAAAGACGCGTTTATAACTTTCAATGCCTCTATAAAAAAGAAATGACCAATTGTTGCTAATGAACCCAAACAGAACATTAGAGCAAGTTGATAAAAATTAGGTGTTTCCCAATAAAAGAAAATAAAGGGGAAAGATAAAACGCTTCCACTGAAGGCTGTAAATAAAAGTGTTGTTTGATTACTGTCTGAAGTATTTAGGAATTTTGTAAAAATTGTAAAAAAAGCAAAGCACGTAGCAGCTAAAAAGGGGAAAATTACGGCATAATTAAAGACATTACTATTAGGTTTACTTATAATAATAGCTCCAATTAGTCCCACTATTACTATTATAATTTGAGTGAGTGTTATTTTTTCTTTTAATATAAAAAAAGCAAGTATTGTCGTTATAACTGGTCCTATCATATAAATTGCAATATTTTCAGCAAATGGCAAATATGCTAGGCCTGAAAACATAAAACATGTGGTTATAAGAAGTAGTGCTCCTCTTAAGACCTGTAATAATGGAAATTCACTTTTTAAATGCTCACCTGTCTTCTTATTAAAGATGATTAATAATAATATTAATTGTGAGCTATATCTTGCAAACACAACTTGAAATGGATTGAAGCTCTGTCCCAGTTCTTTAGCGGTTAATTCCATTATTGAAAAAAATAGATAAGTACTTATTAGTAACAAGGTTCCAATAAGAGAATTGGATAGATTTAAATCTAAAAGTTTTTTTACTACACTAATCATTGTTTAACATATTAAGCAATCTTCTATAATGCAATTAAAAATTCAAATCATGTCTTATCAAATAAAAAGGACGAAGGATGGGGGTCCTTCGTCCTTTGTTAATGAGATGACATAATAGCTACCTTGGGGGAGGAGTATTAGCTTTATGTTATGTCACCATCTTTATTAATATTCAAGGGAGGAATTACGAATATTAATTGTTAAACCTTTAAGCGGCTTCTTTGTCTTCTACCTTATTGTCTTGCTTAACAGACTTAGTTAGACCTAAGCTACCTGCAGGGAAGTCTACAACGTCAGTTATGTTAAAGAAGTCACCATTTAAAACTTGTTGTCTTGTGTATCCAATATCAGCTAATGTACGGTCATCTAAGCTTATTAAAGCTTGTCTAGTTCTTGATACTGCAATCTTGTCAAAAACAGTTGAGATAAATTGATTGGCTCTTGCTAAAAATGTATTTTCCATCGTCTTTTCACTTTTCTTTATAAAATTAAGAAGGATTATTCCTTCGTTGTTAATTATATACGAAATAAAAATAACAAAGAGAATATAGCAAATTGGAAAATGATTGTTTCCAAAATAGAAAGATTTAACATAATTGTAACATAATTACGTCTAATTAGGAAATAATATGGCCGGATTTGGGCATGAATAGGTTGAAGTGAAAGGTATTATATAGTCTGAAGTCTTTTTTCCTTTATGGGAAGATGAATAAGTGTTGAAAATGCAGACACACCTATGCCAATCCACCATACAAGGGTGTAATCACCTGTAGCGTCGTAAAGCCTGCCACCCATCCAGACACCTAGAAAGCTTCCTAATTGATGTGAAAGAAAAACCAAGCCATATAAAGTACCCATATAACGTAAACCATATATGTGAGCAATTAAACCACTAGTTAGCGGAACAGTTGCTAGCCATAGAGATCCCATAAAAATTGAAAACAATACTACTGATAAGGGAGTAATAGGAAAAATAATAAATAATAATCCAATTAAAGTCCTCAGGGCATAAACTCCTGCTAATAAGTATTTTTTCTGAAATCTTTGACCTAACCAACCTGCATAAATTGTTCCAAATATATTAGTAAAGCCAATCAATGCTATTGCAAATGCACCTAAACTTGAAGTGCTTGATACACTTAAGTAATGTAAGATACTAGTTGAACTTATAGCACTGCACATTTCAGTGATCATTGCAGGGAAGTGGGCTGATACAAATGCTAGTTGATAACCGCACGCAAAAAAACCTAAAAAAATCATAGAAAAATTAGGATCTTTGAAAGCGTTTCCTAAAACTTTCATTAAACTAATTTCTATTTCTTTTTTTGTAGCAACGGGGTTGTTTTTTAAGAAAGGAACGGCAAGCATTACTATAATTATGCTTAAGGCAAAAATAATAAACACTTGTTGCCAATTATATGTATTCAATAGAGCCTGAGCTATTGGAGCGCCTATCATTTGTCCAACTGAACCGGCTGCTGTAACTATACCTAGAGCCATTGATCTATTTTTTTCACTTGAAGCTCTGCCTACAACTGCCAGGATCATTCCCATACCCGTTCCAGCAATACCAAAACCTATAATGAATTCTAAAAATTGATGAGTTAATGGGTTTTGAGCAAAAGTCGATAAAATTAATCCAATAACGTAACAAAATGCTCCAGCAATTATTAATTTTCTATCGCCAAATTTTTCTCCTAAAGCCCCAAAAATAGGAGCTCCTATACCCCATCCAAGGTTTTGGATTGCTAGAGCTAGAGAAAATTCTACTCTGAGCCATTGGAATTCATTTTCTATAGGTATTTGGAAAACGCCAAAACTGCCTCTAATCCCAAAGGTGATAATTATAATTATTGAGCCTGCTAAAAGAACAGGAGTTATTAATGAGCTATTATATTTATTCATAAATTAACATGTGAAGTGTTTTTCTTAAAGTGTCAAATTATTGTTTTTAAGTATTTTAAGACTCAAGTCCCATAAGTTGTCTGCTGATTTATTATTTTCTGCAAAATTTGATGGTTTATTAATTTTGCTCTGATAAAAATATTCTCCTGAGATGTTTTTAACATCGTCACTTGTTGCAAGATAAATAATTGTTTCTGCGCCTTCTTCAACTTTAATAGCAAATAAGGTCATCAGAAATTTTATTATTAAGCCAATAACACCTGTATTATTTTTTCCAAAGCTTGTTTTTACAAACCCTGGATGAAGACAATTTACAGTAATATTATTTTTTGAAACTAACTTACTCAATTTCTTTGTAAAAAGGATATTACACAATTTAGATTTTTTATAACAAACCCAACCATTATAATTATTTACCATTTCTATGTCATCAAAATTTATATCCACACCTCTGTGGGCGCCACTTGCCACGTTAATTATTCGTGCACCATTTTTAATTATTTTATTTTTAAGTAATAAATTTGAAAGAATAAAGTATGATAGATGGTTTAGTGCTAATGTTTTTTCAATGCCATCTACACTTTCTAATCTTGAATAAAATAATGCTCCAGCATTATTTATTAATACATCAATTTTTTTATCAGCTAATTTTTCTCTTAATGAAGATGTTTCTGATATAGAAGACAGGTCGGCTTGTAAAAAACTAATATTTTCATTGTTAGTTTCATTGGTTAAACTTTTAATTGCCTGGTTACCTTTAGCTTTGTTTTTTCCAATTAAAATAATTTTGTTTTTATTATCTTTTGCTAAAATAAAAGCTGTTCTATATCCAAGACCACTAGTACCTCCAGTTATAATAATATTCAAAATTCTATTCCTTATATATTTGTTTTTTTAATAAAAGAAAATTTTCTAAAGGGTCATTTTCATTTAGAATATTAGAAATGACTGCTACACCTGATACTCCAAGCGCAAATAGATTTTCAATATTGTTTAAAGCTATACCTCCAATTGCTACTACAGGAAGGTTAGTTTTTAAAATTATATCTTTTAATCTTTTTTCTCCTAATGGGTCAGATGCGTCATTTTTAGAATTAGTATTATAAATTGGTCCAACTCCAATATATTTGACACATTTAGGTATAGACGCTAATTGCTTCTCATTAGTTATAGAAAGGCCTATTTCAACATTATTTCCAATTAGATTTCTAGCAACGTCTGGGTGCATATCTGATTGTCCAAGATGTACTATGTCAATTATGTCCTTTGCCTGAGAAGCCACATGAACATTATCATTGATACAAAGTTTTGTATTAGTATCTTTCATGGATGATTTCAAATCATTAAGAAGTTTCAGAATTTCGTTATCTAGTAATTTTTTGGCTCTTAATTGAAAAACATTTAAACCATTCAAGGCAAGAGTTTTTACTATTCTAACTAACGCTTGTTCTTTATTTTCATTATTCATCATGTAGGACGGAGAAATGTTTTCAGGTCCTGCTATAAAGTAAGAGTGATAATTAGACATTTTGAATGATAACGTTTTCCAAAACTTGCTTCGAAGTTAAGTTTCTTAAATTATCAAGTAAATTTACTCTCAAACTTCCTGGGCCGGGTGATGTTTTACTAGCCATTTCTCCAGCCAACCCATAAATTGCAATTATAGATGCTGTAGATAGAAGTTTATCTTTTCCTACTGCAATGGCAGCGCCTATTAAACAAGTTAAAGCACAGCCAGTTGCAGTAACTTTTGTCATCATCTCGTGTCCACCAGAAATAGAATACGTTTGCTTACCGTCAGTCACGTAATCTGTCTCACCTGTAACCGCAACTATAATATTATTCATAGTTGCAATTGATTTTGCTGCGTCTAGAGCCTCGTTTGAAGATGAAGTAGAGTCTACTCCTTTGCCACCACCTGCTATACCTGCTACAGCCATAATTTCAGAACCATTGCCTCTAAGTATAGTAGGTTTAAACTTCATTAATTCTTCTACATTTTTATTTCTAAATTTACTTGCTCCTGCTCCAACAGGGTCTAAAACCCAAGGAACTTCATTTTGGCTTGCTTCGTTAGCAGCCTCTTGTGCACATTCTTGCCAATATGGATCAAATGTACCTATATTAATTGTCAAAGCTCCATTGATAGCTTTACAAATTTGACTAAAATCATTTGCTTCTTCTTTTGCATGAGCCATTGCTGGAGAAGCTCCTATAGCTAAAAGAGCGTTTGCGGCAATATCCATAGAAACGAAATTAGAAAAATTCCATATTAAAGGAGATTTTTTTCTTATATCTTCTAAAAGTTCTCCTGCATTTAAAGCTAAATTTTTAGACATGGTATCCTAGTCCTTTAAAATAAATTTCATTATTAACAAAACTTACTATACTTTTATTTATTAAAAATAAAATTTAATTATTAGAAATGACATGGGTAATACATGGAAAGAAAGTTATTAGCTATAGTAGCCGCGGATATGGTCGGTTTCTCCAGATTAATTGAAAATGATGAAATAAGTGTTTTATCTCGGCAAAAAGAATACTTTACTGAAATAATTAAACCGCAAATTGAAAAATTTCATGGTACAATAATTAAAACTACTGGTGACGGGTTTTTAGCTACATTTGCAAGTTCATTAGATGCAGTGGAAAGTGCCACAAATATTCAAAAAACAATTAATTTGAGAGAGAAGGGACAGTCAAATGATAAAAGAATATGGTTTCGAATAGGAATAAATGTTGGAGATGTAGTTCTTGATGATGGTGATATCTTTGGGAATTCTGTTAATATTGCAAGCCGATTAGAATCTATAGCGGATGCTGGAGATGTCTGTATAACCAACGATATTTTTCAAAATATTAAAAATTTAAAATCTTTTGATATAAGACATTTAGGAGAACAGCAGTTAAAAAACATTTCTCAAAAAGTTGATGCATATAAGATTAAAATCAATAATGAACAATATAATCAAAGCAAAGAAACTGAATTATTAACTGAGGCAAACCAAGAGATCAGATATTGTAGCTCAAAAGATAATACTATTATAGGTTATGCTAAAGTAGGAAATGGTCCTCCTTTACTAAAAGCTCCAAATTTCATGAGTAGCCTTGAGCATGATTGGAGAAGCCCAATTTGGATGCATCTTTATAGATTTTTAGCAAAAGATCGTACTTTAGTAAGGTTCGATCAAAGAGGAAATGGATCTTCGGATTTAGACCCTTTAGAAATTACTTTTAATAGTTTCGTTGAAGATATGGAAGCTGTTGTCAATGAGACAAAAATAGATAAATTTCCAATATTAGGTGTCTCACAAGGTTGTGCCGTTTCTATAGCATATGCAATTAGAAACCCAAACAAAGTTTCTCATTTAATCTTGATTGGTGGTTTTTCCAGAGGTAAAGGCCAAAGAGGAGATCCTTCTTATGAAGAAAAAAGTAAGATGGAGCAGACAATGATATTGAGTGGGTGGGAAGACGAAAACCCAGCATTTCGTCAGTTCTTCACTACATCAATGATACCAGAAGGCACTAAGGAACAAATGGATTCCTTTAATAACATTATGAAAATTGCCACATCTGCAAAGAATGCAGCAAAAATTTCAAGAGTTAATGATCAAATTAATGTTAGTGATATTCTTTCCAAATTAGACATCCCAACAATTATTTTTCATTGTACTGACGATGCTAGGGTTCCAATTTCTGAAAGCAAATTTATGGCTGCAAATATAAAAAATAGTAAATTTATTCCGATTAATAGTAAAAATCATGTATTACTTGAAACAGAACATGGTTGGAACTTGTTTAAAGAAGAAGTCACTAAGTTTTTAGATGAATATACATAAGTTTACTTAGAAATTTTTTTAGAAATATTTGATATTTCTGAAATAAATTCTTTTGCAAGGGCAGATAATTCCCTTCCTTCAGGCCAAATGCTCTATATTAATACTTTTTAAACATTTTGATTAATTCTTAAAATTTGTATTTACATGTTAATTAATTATTTTATCATATTTATATGATAATGTGTTGCAAATGATCATTAACCATGGAGTTAGAGGTTCTATTCCAAACCCAAGTTATCAAACTCTAGGGTATGGAGGAAATACACCGTGTGTTGAATTTAAAACAAAAAAATATCAACTAATCTTTGACTGTGGTTCGGGGTTTTCTAAAGTAAAACTCTCTGATAAACATCAAATAATAATATTCATCTCTCACTTTCATCATGACCATATTCAAGGTCTAGCTTTCAATAGTTATGATTCAGGATTTAACAAGAAAATCATATTAACTTCTGCCCACTCAAATAAAAAGGATACTTATAAAATATTATCTGATTATTATGACAATCCCTATTTTCCAGTGAATTTTATTAAATTAATTAACAAGTTTGATTTTCTTGAATTTAAAGATGTAGTTTCTAAATTCAATGATCTTGAGATTTCTTCTATTGAACTAAATCATCCCGGAAAATCTTCAGGATACAGCATTGTAAGCGATCAAATAAAATTTTGTTATTTATTAGATAATGAATATGAAGACAGCCAAGAAAATGAATTGGTTAAATTTTGTGATAATTCAGATACAGTTATATGGGACGGAATGTATTTAGAAAGTGAGTTGTCTAGTAAAAAAGGATGGGGGCATTCAAGTGTTGAGCAAGGCATTGATTTTGCAAATAAAATAAATGTTAAAAATTTTTTAATATCTCACCATTCACCTTTAAGACAAGATAAAGAAATTAAGAAGATTCAAGGTAATATAATCAATAAAAAAATAAAATTTGCATCAGAGAATGAGGTTATAAATTTTTAATGGAAAAGAAACTATTTAATAAAAATCAGAGTGTATTTAAGGTTGGTGAATTGCCGGATAAAATGTATTTACTTGTAAAAGGATCGGTTGGAATTTTTTTGCCAACCAATGAAACTAACAAACCAAATTTTACAATTCAAGAAAATGAACTCTTTGGTGAAATGGGAGTGATAGAGAATGAATTAAGAATGGCAACTGCCAGATGTTTAGTTGAAAGTGAAATTATATCTATTACTAAAGACGAATTTGATAAACGTGTGAATAGTTCTGACGTTTTTGTGAAAGGGTCTCTTAAAGCCTTATCTTATCGTTTAAGATCAGTTGAAAAGAAAATGTAATTTTAAAGAGTACTAAAATATTAGAATATGTTTAGACTACCAGTCCTTTGCAAATTCATGAGAAAACGAAAACATTTTTAATGGAGTAGCCTCACCTCTAGGTATTTCTGCTGTAGGATTTAAATTATATTCATCAACTCCTCTAGCAAGTTGCGTCTCGAAAAACGGCCAAGTTTCTAAATCTCCTTTAACATTTGTTGGCGAGAATCTCATAGTTACTCCGCACCTTCTTCTATTTGAATTATTAGCCTCTGAACCGTGAAGCAATGCATCGTTGTGTAATGAGATTTGACCAGCCTTTAAATTAAGGGAAACTATCTTTGTTTCATCTAATTGATCAAAAGAGACCTCTTGGTTTAAAACTAAATTCTTTGCGTCGTTTTTTTTATGAACAAATTTACCTAGTTTATGGCTGCCAGAAACTACTTTCATGGCTGCATTTTCTTCATCAGTGTCAAAAACAGCAAGCCAGACAGTTACAGCATTTGCAGGACTTAAAGGCCAGTACTGTGCATCTTGATGCCATGGAACCACAGAACCATCTTTTGGTTCTTTACTAAAAAATTGACCGCCCCATTGAACAAAATTTGGTCCAATAAGGTCTTCTACGTAATTTAAAATAGTTGGTGTTCTGCATAAGTCATAAAATTTTTTGCTAGCTTTGTGCCACATATTAGTTTTATTTATATCAATTTCTTTTGGTAATTTAGAGCTTAATTCTTCGTACCAATCATGAATGTCTTTAATGGCATTTTCTGAGAAAACTGGTAATCCGGTAACATAACCGTCTTCCAAGTACTGTTGTTTTTCAGATTGAGAAAGTCGCTTTGCATTTTTATCTATTTCAAACATATTTCATCCTTCCCATTTTTCGTTAGCAGCATTTTGCCATGCTATTTTCAGTTTTTCTATATCAAAGTTTGGCTGTTTTGCTGCGTCAATTAAATGCTTTTCTTTCTTTGTAATATAATTTATACCTCTTTCAATCATTGGAAGAGCATCGCTAGGAATTAAAACTGCACCATGTTGGTCTGCATGAATTATATCGCCATCATTTACATGAAGGCCATGAATGTTTATTGAAGACCCGTATTCTAAAACATGCACATAAGCGTGACTTGGTCCTATGCCATTGGCTAACACTTGGTAACCTTTGTCTATCGCGTCAAGGTCTCTTAACAATCCACTTGTAATTGTACCAGCTAAACCCAGACCCTGGTGCAACGCAACATTCACCTCTCCCCAAAAAGATCCGGTAGGATTTGGCCAATCTAAATCTTCAATAATACATACATTTGGCGCTTCAGTATGAATTGAGGATGTATTACTCATATATTCATAATAGTTAATTCTTATAGACGTGACTTGATCAGGTGTCATCGTTGGAGGGGATCCAGCTTTTATCTTTGCTGTTCTTGCTATTCCAATTATGGGTTCTAGTTTATTATTAGCTGAAATAAAAGGATACTTTGTATAACCGTCTGCAGATCTGGAATTTCTATATATATCTAGTGCATTAGATATTGTAGGGGTATCATACTTTTTTAAAAATGAAATCAATTTTTTAGTTAACAATATAATCTCCTTTTATAATTAAACTGTATCGTTTATTTTTTTTAAGTGAAGTATTATTTTGTAATAACTTTGTCCTTATAATGTGGATTATCGATTGCGTTTAATGCGCCTTTTAAACCGTTATTATTATCCTTGGTTAACCATATTGGTACATCTTTAATATAATTGTATCTACGACCTTTATTTAAAAGGTTTTTCTCAAAGTTACTTTCTTCGAAAATTCTATGTAATTTAGGAGTTATCCCTCCAGATAAAATAACACCACTTTGAGCGCCATTAATCAAGATCACACTTGATACTATTGTTCCTAAAATACTAAACATTAATTTCACACTATTTAGAGCATCTATTTCTCCTAAAAGTGCTTTTTCACCTATCTCTGGTGCTTTCATTTCACTAGATTGTTTTCCCTGTCTAGATAGCATAAAATTAAAAATTTCTTCAATGCCTGAACCACTAACAATCCGTTCATTAGACACATGATCATATTTTTTTCTTAAAAATTGAAGTAACTCAACCTCTATATCTGAGTTTGGAGCAAACGAAGAATGTCCTCCTTCGCCTTCAATTGCAATCGAAGAACCATGTAAGTTTAACAATGTACAAACACCTAATCCTGTTCCAGGCCCAGTAACTAGAAGGGGTGCTTTTGTTATTGGAATTCCTGGTCTTACAATATCTAAGTTATTGTTTAAAGCAGTTTTGTTATTTAGTGAGGGATCTATCGTTAAATCTTTATAAAAGGAACTAAAACATAAAGATTGAGCAACAAAATCATTAATAAAAATAAGCTTGTCTAATTTGAAGTATTCAAAGACCTCTGATTGTTTAAAGTTCCAGTGATTATTAGTGAATTTTATAGCATCATGTTTAGTTGTTGATGCTACCGCAATTGACATATTTTTTATGTGCAAATTATTTTCTTCTTGATAATATTTAATAGCGTCAAATATGTTTTCAAAATCTGTACATTTTAAATAAGAAAAATTAGATAATTCGCTTGATACATCATCCTTGTATGCAAAACGAGCATTAGTTCCTCCAATATCCGCAACTAATAACTTCATTCAATCCTCAAATTTTTGATTTAATTTTAATCTTTTAAATAGTAAAAACTACTTTAAATTATCACTTATACATAACAAAAAGGTTATCTTAAATGAAATTATTTTATATACTTTTAATTTTAATGTTTTTCCCATTTTCTTCTTATTCACAAATTTCATTAAATAAATTGAGCACGGGGCTATCTAATTTATGGGGCATATCAGTATTAAATAATAAAGAGATACTTCTTACACAACGTAAAGGTAATGTATTTAAATTAAATATTTTTAATCAAAACATTACAAAAATTAAAGGGGTACCAAAAGTTGTAGATTTTGGGCAAGGAGGTTTATTAGACATTGTTGTTGAAAATATTAACAAAAATAAAAAAGTATATTTGTGTCTCAGTGATAAAGTCAATACAACTAAATCAGCAACAGCTGTTCATAGTTATGATTTAAAAAACAATATATTGTTTAATAAAAAACTATTATTTAAATCAAACAAACCATCAAATAGTTCACGTCATTTTGGCTGTAGGCTTGCAATAATAGGTGAATTTATTTTTGCAACAATAGGAGATAGGGGGAGTAGACATGATGCTCAAAATTTTGCCAATCATTCTGGTTCTGTAATTAAAATTAAAAAAAATGGATCTAATTATAATAATAATGCTTTTGAAAATGCCCTTCCAGAAATTTATTCAATTGGTCACCGTAATCCTCAAGGTTTGTTGTTTGATAACAAGACTAATCAGTTATGGCTTCATGAGCATGGTCCCCAAGGTGGAGACGAAGTAAATATAATTTATAAGGGAAAAAATTACGGTTGGCCTAAGATCACATATGGGAAAGAATATGGTAATGGGAAAAAAATTGGAATAGGCGTTTCTAAAAACGGTTTTGAAAATCCTGTTAAAGTATGGATCCCGTCAATCGCACCTTCAGGTATGATAATATATAAAGGTGATATGTTTGCAGAATTTAAAAATAAATTAATCTTAGGTTCTTTGAAATTTAAAAGGTTACATATTTTAACTACTAAGAATAAAAAGATCTTTGATGAAAAAGTTATCTTAGAAAATAAAATTGGGAGAATAAGAGATATTGAAGAAATGTCAGATGGTTCTCTTATAATCATTAATGACGAATATAATGGTGGTGTATTTAGGCTTTATAAACAATAATTTTGAATAAAAAATTAATATCATATTTAATAATAAAAACTATATAATTAAATAATTTATTACTATTCGTCTCTATATGTTACATACAAATTATATTTCAATCTGATGGAGAAGAAAATGCTAAAATTTTACTATAATACTGGACCCAATCCTATGAAGGTAGCTTTGTGTTTAGAAGAGATGGGTCTTCAATATGAAGCAGTTCCAGTAGACACAAGAAAAGGGGACCAACATACTTCATCATATTTAGAAATAAACCCCAATGCCAAGGCCCCAACAATTGTAGATGATGATAACATAGTTTTTGATAGTAATGCTATTTTATTATATTTAGCTGAAAAAACAGGAAAGTTTATAACAGACAATAATCCTAAATCTAAAGCTGATCTATATTCATGGTTAATGTTTATTGCAACTGGAATTGGCCCATATTCTGGACAATCCGTACATTTTCAGCATATGGCTCCAGAAAAACTAAAGTATGCAATTAATAGATATGTATATGAAGCAGAAAGACATTACGATATTTTAGACAAAAGATTAGCTCAAAATAAATACATGCTAGGTGATACTTATACCATTGTTGATATGTGTGTTTGGGGTTGGGCTAGAATGTTACCAAAAGTTATTGGTGAGGGTGAATTAGAGAAAAGAGCCAATCTGCATAGATTAATGACGGAAATAAACGATAGGCCAGCTAGTCAGAGAGCGTTAAATATAAATGTATCAAATAATCATAATTTCAAAGTTGAAATAGACGAAGAAGCTAGCAAGCATATGTTTCCTCAAAACGAACGATTAAAAAATATTTAATTAACTAATATGTAAATAAATTTAAAGCAAATGAGCTTGATCATTTGCTTTTTTTTATTGAGTATTAAGTGTTAAAATTATTATAAAATAAGATTTTGGTATGTTTATTGAAAGAATTTATGATTATTCAAAATAATTGAAACTTTTTTTAAATTATTTACAGTTTAAAAAGTACAAAATTTTTTAAGGTTAACTAATGCAAAATTGGGATACACGTATAAAGAATCTTAAAACGGATATTGAAATAGCCCGTCAAAAATATGTTATTCCTTTCATTAAAGCAGAAACAAAAGTTCCCTCGGTTTCAAAAGAAGTTAATCAAAACCCTATTCCAACAGAACCTTCCTTAGAAAATAATGTACAACCTAGTTCTGAAAAATTATATGAAAACAAAGACCCTTTATCTTCGCTAGACTTAATAAATAAATCAAACGAAGTATCTTCAGATACAAAAGTTGGATTAACTGAAGAAATTACAAATAAAATTGACGATCAGCTAGAAACTGTTGCTTCAGCAGATGTGGCACCAACAGTAGATGTAAATGAAGTAGTCGCGTCAGCAGATGTGGCACCAACAGTAGATGTAAATGAAGTAGTCGCGTCAGCAGATGTGGCACCAACAGTAGATGTGAATGAAGCAGTCGCGTCAGCAGATGTGGCACCAACAGTAGACGTAAATGAAGCAGTCGCGTCAGCAGATGTGGCACCAACAGTAGATGTGAATGAAGCAGTCGCGTCAGCAGATGTGGCATCAACAGTAGACGTAAATGAAGCAGTCGCTTCAGCAGATGTGGCACCAACAGTAGATGTGAATGAAGCAGTCGCGTCAGCAGATGTGGCACCAACAGTAGATGTAAATGAAGTAGTCGCGTCAGCAGATGTGGCACCAACAGTAGATGTAAATGAAGTAGTCGCGTCAGCAGATGTGGCACCAACAGTAGATGTGAATGAAGCAGTCGCGTCAGCAGATGTGGCACCAACAGTAGACGTAAATGAAGCAGTCGCGTCAGCAGATGTGGCACCAACAGTAGACGTAAATGAAGCAGTTGCGTCAGAAGATACGCCACCAACAGTAGGCTTGGTTGAAGAGCCTCCAGCTGAACAAGATAGTTTAGAAGGAGAAGAAAAAAAGACCGAGCTAGAACTGCTTGAGGAAAGAGATGAAAATGATCTTTCTGAAGAAGAAGAAGATAGAATGTATGAGTTAAGACGGTTAAGGGCTCAGAAAAAAATGAATAATGAAGTTAGAGAAGCCGAACAAGAAGAGTTGGAAAAAGCTGATGAGGAAATAGCTCACTTGAAAACACTATTAAAGCCAAAACCAAAAAAACTACCAAAGGGTTATATTGCTTAGCTTGAAAATCATTTATATTAGTTGCTAAATTAGATGCGTGAACTTTATCAAATCTTTCCTTCTGCTTTTACAGATATTCAAATAAATAAAATTTTAGACATTGTAAGTAATCAATCATTATTAAATGCATCTACGTTTTCTTCTAAAATCCCTTCTGAGGATATTAGGAAAAGCAAAATATGTTGGTTGTCAGAAGATTGGATTAAAAATTTATTATGGGAATATATACTTAAAGTTAATAATAAATCTTTTAAAATTAATGTTGAAAATAATTCAGAAGTTCAGTTTACAGAATATTGTTCTGAAGATAATGGTCATTATGATTGGCACCAAGATGTTAATTGGAATGGACAAATAGATATTGATAGAAAAATATCTATAACAGTACAACTTAGTAATGAAAACGAATATGATGGTGGTAATTTTGAGTTTGCTGAGCTTGAAACTAATACTAATTTTAAATTAAAAGGGACTATAATTATATTCCCTTCATATCTTCGTCACAGAGTTACACCAGTTACATCAGGTGTCAGAAAATCTTTAGTTGCTTGGTTTTCTGGACCTCAATGGAGATAACATATTAAATTATCTTTTTAACCTTCTCCATTTCCATGGTGGTATGAATTGACCAGCCCATAAACCAATTTTCTTTTTTTTTGCTTCTTCTTCTTCTTTTATATAGTCGTTAGAGTATTTTCTATATGCTAAAGCCCATCCACTTTTAACCATTAATGAATTAATATCCTTACCATTAACAAAACATACTGAAATTGATCTGCGATACCTATCAGTTGTTTTCTTTTGGCAAATCACCTTATTTGTTCCAATTATTTTTCTTAATTCTTTTGTAGCTCTTAATCCGCAAGCGTACAAAATGCCTTTGTCGTTTTTGCATTTTTGATGAGTTTCAGGTGTATCAATTCCATGAAATCTTATTTTCTTCGAATTAAGCACTATTGTGTCACCGTCAATAATTCTAATTGATTTACTTATATTTTTTCCAAAAGAATAATTAGATAATAATACAAGTACTAATATTGAGATAATGTTTTGAGTAAGTTTAATCATTTTGATTTTTCTATTTTTTAAAATTAAGGGAAACTCTTGTTGATTAGCTTTTTTGGGTTCCAATGTGTTGGTTGAAGACCTGCTATTTCTGATTTAAATGTTGCTATTTTATCACCCAACAAACATCCAAGAAATACAGTCTTTAAATCAGATCCTCCAAAACAAATACTTGAGATGTTTCTAAGTTTAGTACTTACGATATTATCTAAATGCTTTCTTTCTAAAATACTCTTTTGATATGCTTCTTCAACATAATTTACATGGCTGACATCACTGTCATTTATAATAACTTCTCTTTCACCATTTGAAGAAATTCGAATTAGTTTGTTGCTTACAACACAAGTTACCCAAATTCCGCCTTCAATGTCAAAAGCAAAGCCATCTGGAAATTCACCAATACCAAATTCTACAACTGTTTTTTTATTAAGAAGACGTCCATTTGATGTAACGCTGAATTTTGACAAACATCTTGAAAATGTTTCATTTACATATAAATCACCAGTAACGGGATGAATTAAACATTCATTAGTAAAACCTAAATTATCAGCTACAATTCTTGGTTTTTCTTCATCAATTAAAATAATGAAACCATCTTTAAAATTTGGTTTACAACCTAAAATTCTAGGTATTAAGCGTGTGCTTACTGTAACCCAAACTCGTCCTAAATTATCAATATGGACATAATTTGTTGGTGGTAGTAATTTCCCATTTACCTCTAATAGATAAGGTGTCAGATTGCCGTTTAAATTTAGTTTGTAAACGCCACCATCTTCATCGCCTAAATGAGTTATAAGCCAGCCTCCATCTGGATGGATAGCTATTCCATTCGGTTTTGGTTTAAAATTTCCATTTGCCAGAATAGTTTTTTGGAAACCATTCTTATAAATTAAAGTAACTCCACCACGCCAATCAGCGACGTGTAAGGTTTCTTCTTTATCAACTAAAACACATTCTGGGCGTTTTAAATTATTTCCAACAAATTTTAAATCATTAAGGTCTATCAACTAAATTTCCATCAGACATTTTTGTCCCAGCAAGCGAACTTATTTTTCCTGAAACAGGTATCATTGACCTCATCTGCAATGCCCAAATATTTTCAATTAAAGTTGCAACCCAAATTCCTTTTGCTGTTCCATAACTTTTTTTATTTTTTGTTCTCCTATTAAATTCAACCAGACATTGTAAAGTTTTGTCTGTCTCATTAATTATCTCACATTTATCTAAAGTTGAATAACTCCACTCTTCTAGTTTAATCATTTGATCAAATTGTATTTGTAAGGATTCCCAAAAAACATCCCCATTTTGATATATTATGGGTTCGTTCCCATTTGAGTGTGTTACATGAGGAAAATGCAAATTTTGTATGATTTGATTTTTATCAACAGTATTAAAAGCATCAATAAAATTATAAAAAGACTTTATTCCTGGGTTCTTGTTATCCATAATTATCTCTAACATATTACTAACTTGGAATAGATTGTTATTAATAATAGTTAAAATTTAATTTTAGTGTAAAGCTTTTTATCTTCTTTTAGGAAATTTCAAAGTAATATCTTGTTTCCTTATGCGTTCTCTAACAAATATATATATACCAGCACTAATAATTAAACTTATACCTATAAATGTTCTTAATGTAGGAATTTCACTAAATAACAAGTACCCAATTATTATTGACCAAATGATTAATGAATATTCAAATAGTGAAACAACTGATGGGGAATAAGAACTATATGCTTTAAATATACAGACAAAGGATATTGAAGCTGTTGCTCCCATTATTAAAATATATTTCCAGGCATAAGTCGTATTACTAAACCATTCTCTAAAAATAAATTGCATTGTAGGATCATTGTATTTATTAAATTCACCTGAACCAAAAAAGATAAATATTATTAAACATAATCCAATTGCCAAAGTGTAAAAGTAAAATAATTGGGTATAAAGGTTGTCCTTATCAGAAGTGATTTTAGTAATAGTCATTGATATTGCATAGAAAAAAGCGCACAAGACTGGTAATAAATTTTTATACTCAAATTCTGAGAAGTCTGGATTTAAGACTATATAAATTCCAATAAATCCTAAAAATATAGCAGACCATCTTCTAATACCAATTTGTTCTTTTAAGAAAAACTTTGCAAATATTGATATAAAAAAAGGGCTTGAAAAAAAGAGCGCATTTGCCATGGCAAGTGACATATAAGTTAGTGAAATAAAGAAAAAACTGAATGCAAAGAAGTGTAATACTACTCTTATTACTGTCAAAAAGGGATATTCTGTTTTAAACTTTATTTTTTGTTTTTTAAAGAATAAATAAGCTCCAAGTATAACGCTAGCTATGAAAATTCTACCGAAGTAAATTTCGTACAATGCAGCTTTTTCAAAAACAAGTTTTATTAATGCGTCTTGAAAAGAAAATAAAGCCATTGAAACCAGTACTAATATTATGCCTTGAGAATTATTCTCTTCGTTCATCTAGTTCAGCCTTTTTCTAATAAAAATTTTGTTCAACAAAAAAATAAATTTTATATAAGTCATGCTCATAATCATAATTGCCAATCAATAGGTTTTATATTTCTCTCAGTTAGATACTTATTAGTTTTTGAAAAAGGTTTTGAACCTAAAAAACCATTATGAGCAGAAAATGGAGAAGGATGAGTGCTTTCAATAACTAAATGTCGTTTTCTATCTAAGAATTCACCTTTTTCTTGAGCTTTTTTACCCCATAATATGAAAACAATATTATTTTTTTTTATATTAATTACTTTCAAAACTTCTGTAGTGAAGATTTCCCAGCCTTTACCTTGATGTGATCCTGGCAAACCTTTTTCTACTGTTAAACTACTATTCAGTAATAAAACTCCTTGTTTTGCCCAATTTCTTAAGTTTCCACTCTGAGGAGAAGTTAACCTTAAATCTGTAAATAATTCTTTATAAATATTTTGTAATGATGGAGGTATCTTAATAAAATCTTCAACTGAAAAACTTAAACCGTTTGCCTGTCCTTTCCCATGATATGGATCTTGACCTACAATAACTACTTTTACATTTGTTAGAGGGGTGAGGTTAAATGCAATAAAAATCTGATCCATTGGAGGGAAAATCTCTTTTCCACTTGAAAGTTGTTCTCTCAGAAAAACTCTAAGTTCTGACATGTATTGTGAATTAAACTGATTTAAAAGCTCATTTTTCCAACTTTCATGAATTTTAATGTTTTTCATTTTAAGGTCACTTGATTTGATATTTGAAAATTAGAATCAAGTTTTGTCATCTAGTATGCCAATCTTCATTTAATGGTCGTGCACTATTTAATTCTGCATATCCAGCACCTGTAGTTCCTGTTGGATTATGTCCAAAGTAACGAGGGTCTTGAGGTTCATTTTCAGGCTGATAACGAACATCACATGTTAAACGTATTTTTTTGTCTTTGGCGTGATTTTCAAAGGTTCCGTGTACTGTATACATTCCAAAAATAAGCGCATCACCAGGCTTGAATTCTGCTGTAAGGATTTTTGTGTTTCTTTCTTGTGCAAATTGAACTGGATGTTTATCAATAGTAGCTTTTTTATTTTTATTAAGGTCAACATCAAAACCATTAAATTGTTGAAAAATATCTTTATATTTGTGTGATCCTTCAATAATAAACAATGGTCCTTTATCAATTGTTATGTCAGTAAATACAAGCCAACAAGTTAAAACTTTTTCAGTTTTGCGTGTAAAAAAACCTGCATCACAATGCATGGCAGTAAATTTACCATCTGCAACCGCTCTTAAAAAAATAAAATCAAACCCTTTAGCAGAAGATCCAAAAATTCTTGTGAAAACACTTTCTAAAACATTTCCATTAGTTACATCTCTAAGGGATTTAGTGGAACTTATATTTTTCCAGAAAACACCTCTATCTTTATGTATTTGATCTCTAATTGATTCACCTGATGCAATTCCGTCTGAAAATGGATCTTTCAATTCTTTAACTTCATTCAGAGTTTTAAAAATATCATTTCTAGCCCTGATTATTTTTTCAGGGTCAATAACATTTTTTAAAAATAAATATCCGTCTTGTTCGAGAGAATTTCTAAGCGAAGTATCGTCAGATTCTCCCAAATAGGTTTCTTTTAAATCACCTAAAAGCTCATGAGGCACTTTAATTCCATTAATAAGTGCATCCAATTATTTTCTCCTTAAAAATACTTTACACAAAATGTTTCAACATTTTATTTTTAGTAAATTTAACAATCGAATTTAAGTCAATTAAATTTTTTTTAAATATTGAATTTATCTTCACAGAGGAGTTATTCTTTAAAATTATAAATAAAAAGGGAATGTTGAATTGATAATTAGCGCTATAAAAACTAAGATTGTTAATATCCCTTTTGTAGATCCTCCTAAAACAGGTTTCTTAACTCTTGAAAAAATTGATTTGTTAATAGTTCAAGTTGAGACAAAAGAAGGGGTAATTGGTACTGGGCATCTTCATCCTCTTTCTGGTGGACTAAAGACATTAGAGATGTGTATTCATGAAATGTTAAAACCGCTTTTGATAGGAGAGACAATTGATAACATTGAGGCCTTATGGACTAAAATGTGGAAGGCTACTTTCATACAAGGAAGAATGGGTATAACTGTAATGGCCATGTCAGCATTAGATATTGCTTTATGGGATTGTTATGGGAGAACAAAAAAAATGCCACTCTGGAAAATATGGAATGGGACACAGAGAGATTTTCCAGTTTATGGATCAGGGTGTTATAGAGGTTTAGGCCATGATGGGATGATTAAAAAAGCTAAAAATTATATTAACAAAGGCTTTAAATCTATAAAAATGCAGGTTGCTCATTGTTTTAATAATGACGAAGATATTGTCAATGTTAGAGACATGCGCGAAGAAATTGGTGAAGATATAGGAATTATGATTGACGTAAATCAAGGTTGGTCGGTAGATGAAACAATTAAAGTTAGTAAAAGTATAGAAAAATATAATCCAGAATGGTTAGAAGAACCAGTTATGGCAGACGATTTTGATGGTTATGAAGAAATATGCAACTCTACTTCAATACCAATAGTCACAGGTGAAAATAACTTCACTCATCATGATTTACTTCCATTAATGAAAAATAGAAAAATACCTATTCTACAACCTGATATAATGAGGGGTGGATATACAAATTTAATTCATACTTCTAATTTAGCTAATCAATATGGAATTGAAATTGCTCCACATATGTTTCCTGAACTTTCAATTCACATTGTTGCCTCAATACAAAACCCTTCCTGGCTTGAGTATATGGGGTGGTATGACCACCTCTGGGAGGAGCCATTAATCCCTGAAAACGGAACTTTAAAACCAACTGAACGACATGGCCATGGAATGGACTTTAAGTCAGAAATTGGTTCTTTTAAAAGTTAAGAAATGTTTGGTTATATATTTGTAAATTTAATTTTACCTATGTTAGGCTTTAAGGATAATTTAGTTATGTGAGGTTAAAATGAAATTTAAGATTACGAGAGCTAATGAAAATAGTTTTAATTCTGGATTGAGAGGTTTCTTTGCTTATAAAAATTTAGGCATTGAAGAAGCTACTTTAGGTAATTTTGGAGCAAATGTAATAAAGGCAGTTGAGGGTAAGCACGCCAACGGCGAATGGCATTATCATAAATTAGATTTCCAAATGGTATATATTTTAAAAGGTTCAGTTGAATTCGAATATGAGGGAGAGGGAACATTTGTTTTAAATGAAGGAGATGTTGTTTATCAACCACCTGAAATTCATCATAGAGAAATAAAACATTCTGATGACCTTGAATTAATAGAAATAACAAGCCCGGCTCAATTTGAAACAGTTTCATTAAAAGGCTAGGTAAAGTTTTCTAAGGGTTTATAATTATGAAATGGGAAGTGTCCAAAATTTCAATACCTGTTTTTGATTTAGAGGAATCTATTAAATTTTATAACTTTATTTTAGGTAATGATATTGAAACAAAAATTAATGATGTGGATTCTTTGGATGAATACTTTGTTATTGGAGGAAACATAGAGCTTTGTTTATACAAGCTAAAAAATCAATTAAGTAATAATCGTATTTTACAAAGTAGAAGAACTTTCCCAACGTTAGCACTTAACGACTTAGATTTAATAGTAAAGAGCTTAAAAGATGGTGGTATAAATTATTCTATTAATGAATATGAAAAATCTATAATGATTCAAGAACCTGGATTGAATTTTATTGAGCTTGTTAACTTAGAAACATCAAAAACACTCTCCTACAGAGAAGAAAATAATAAATGGCATTTTCATCATGTAAACCTTGAATGTTACGATGTAAGGTCATCAGTAAACTTTGTTTCTCAATATTTAAAAATGAAAGAGGGTACTTGGAAGGCCCCAATTGAATTGGGTGAAGTAAATATAAAATCAAATCAATTAGCTATTTTTAACTTAGATGATAATCACTCTGGAATTCATATAAACAAAGCTGATTTTACTTTTAGTTCGAGAAATAATTTTATGCATAACCCAACAATTGGAGGTCACCCAGCATTTAATGTTAAGGACATTAAACTATTTATAAAAAAGCTTAAATCTTCTGACATTGCTGTTACAGATGCAAAAATTTATGCAATGCCAAATATACATCAAATTTATTTTTTTGATCCAAGTGCAAACATTATTGAGGTAAATCAAAATATAAATTAAATTTAAATATTTGGGATTAGTAATTTTGTCAGAACTTTTTAAAGAATTAGATTATCAAAAGACACCCTTAGGTGAAATTTCTTTGAGAAGAAGAAAGCAATTAAAATTAGATAAAGATATTTTTGAAGTTATCCTAAATGACGAACATTTGATGTCTAATTTATTTGTTTCATCAGAAGTTGCTTTAGCATCTATCCCCTTGAAAGAAATGAGAACTAAATCTCCAGATATTTTAATTGGTGGTCTAGGGTTAGGTTATACTGCTAAAGAAGTTTTAAGTCATCAACACGTAAAATCGTTAACTATAATTGAGTATTTAGAGCCAGTAATTTCTTGGCATCAAAAGGGAATATTACCAATAGGTAAGCTTTTGTTTGAAGATCCAAGATGTGACATTATTTCATCTGATTTTTTTAAATCTGCTTTTGATGTAATAGGATTTGATCCTAATAAAAAATATCGTAAATTTGATGGTATTTTTTTAGACATAGATCATGCTCCTGATTTTCATCTAAATTCTAATCATGCAAAATTTTACGGAATAGAGGGATTGGAAAACATAAAATATAATCTAAACGATAATGGCTTGTTTACGCTGTGGTCCAACAATCCTCCAGACAATGATTTTGTTGAGCTTTTAAAAGAAGTTTTTGATAATGCCCGCGCTGAAAAAGTTACGTTCTACAATTCATTATTGGAAGTGGATTGTACTCAAACTGTCTATATAGCAAAAAAATAATATAGGCATTTGATTATTTGTCACCGGATTGTTTAATTCGAATTTTGTTTTTGCCTATCTTTGTCCCATGAAGTTCTTTGATAGCTGTTTTACCATCAAGGTCTAAAGCCATTTCTACAAAACCAAAACCTTTAGATATTCCGGTATACTTATCAATAACTACTGTACACGACTTAATATCTCCAATTTTTTTAAAAATTAAACCTAGTGATTGTTCGTTCAAATCACGTGGCAAGTTTAAAGCTATAAGTTTCATTTTTTATATCCAAATATCATTATAATTTTTGTTAAGTTTCTTATCATTCTCAAGCTTTATAAAGAAATTTATTTTTTTGATAAAGCTTCAAGTATTGGACAATTTGGTTTATCGTCGCCATGGCAATTGTTAGCCAAATAGCTTAATTCTTTTCTTAAAGCTTTTAAATCATTTAATTTTTTATCTATTTCAGAAATTTTTTCTAAAGTTATTTTTTTAACTTCTTTGCTTGGTCTGTTTTCATTTTCATATAATGATAAAAGATCCCTACACTCGTCGATGCTAAAATTAAAACTTCTTGCTTTCCCAATAAATTTTAATTTCAACACATCTTCTTGTGTATAATTTCTATAACCAGTTTGACTATCTTGTTTTGGCTTAACTAAATCGATATTAGCATAATATCTTGTAGCTTTTACAGTTAAATCAGATAATTTTGAGGCTTTCCCAATATTCATAATTTTTTTCTTTACCTTCCCCTTAGAGTAACCTTTATAAGGTATAAACAGGAGATAATTGTGTCAATACTAAATACATTAAATATTAATTGGTTTTGTATACACACCTGGTTACAAGCATCTAAGAATACTTTATGGTGTTTATTAGGGTGTTGTATTGGTGATTTTGGAACAATAGGTTTTTTTCAATTTATGGAAATAGCATGGCCAGTATCCTTAATAATGACACTAGCAATTGTAAACGGCATTATCACATCCATTATCCTTGAAACAATAATCTTATCAAAACAAATGTTATTTAAGTTAGCTTTTAAGACAGCAATAGGGATGTCCCTAGTATCGATGGTATCAATGGAAGCCGCTATGAAATCTTACAGACTTTATATTGACGGGTGGAGCGATTTTAACTTGGTGGGTAATCCCTTTTATGCTTTTTGCAGGATTTATTACTCCATTACCTTACAATTATTGGCGTTTAAAAGCGCTTGGAAAGGCTTGTCACTAAATGAATTTACTTTATTACAAATTTATTCTTTCACAAACATTTGCGTTTTTTATATCCTTATTTATAGGCTTACTGATTTCTTTAACATATTTTGTAAAAGTGTATGGAGATACAAAAATATTTAGTACACAAGAAACGTCAAAAATTAAAGAACTTATATTAGAAACTTTGTTAGAAAAACCTGAAGTTTTAATTGAAATGAGCCAGCTACTTAAGAAAAAAGAAGCACAAGCATCTCAACAAAAAGTTAAGTTAGTTATAAAAGAAAATAAAAATTTATTATTTAATAATGACAATGCGCCTGTTATTGGTAACAAAGATGGTAATGTAACTATAATTGAGTTTTTTGATTATAACTGTGTTTATTGTAAACGTGCCATAGACCCATTGAAAAAAATATTGGCAAAAGATAACAATATCCGTTTTGTTTTAAGAGAATGGCCAGTTTTGAATGAAGGATCTATCTATGCGGCCAAGGCTGCCCTTGCTTCTCGTAAACAAGGACTATATGAGACTTTTCACTTCGCCTTAATGAATACCAAACGTTTGACGAAAAATTCAACACTGACGGTAGCAAGGGAGGTTGGATTAGATTTAGATAAACTAAAAAAAGATATGAAATCATCAAAAATTGAACTTCATATAAATAACTCAAGGAAACTTGCGAGTGCTCTTGGGTTCTCTGGAACGCCCTCTTTTCTTATTGGTGAACAAACAGTTCCTGGTTTAATACCTTTAAAAGAGCTTGAGCGTTTAGTAAAAAAAGCAAGGTTAAATAAGAATGAGTAAAGTATATTATGCATCTTTGTTTAGTGTTGCTTTAGTTATTGGAACTTTAGTCTATTATTTAAATTCTCCTATCCAACCTGCTAATGCTTCCGTTTCATTAAAACCTGAAGATAAATCTGTCATTTTATTAGGTAAAAATATCTATGCTCAAAACTGTGCATCATGCCATGGAGTCAACTTAGAAGGACAAAAAAACTGGATGTCAAGATTACCAAACGGAATGATGCCTGCCCCACCGCATGATGTAACCGGTCATACTTGGCATCATTCTGATAATTACTTGTTTCTTATAACAAAGTATGGTGTTGAAGAAATTTTAGGTGAAAAATATCCAAATAATATGCCTGCATATAAAGATATCTTGACTGATGATGAAATAATTTCTGCTTTATCCTTTATAAAGAGTACATGGCCGTCAAAAACAAAAAAAATCCATGATCAAATTAATTTAAGATCTAATAAGTAATAAAGAATAAGGAATAAGTTATGAATATAAAAATTATATTAATAGTGTTAATTTTCTCTCTAAAGAACACAGTTGCATTTGCTCATTCTCCTTTAAAAGTAGTTTCACCCAAGAATAATGAAATATTAAGTCAAGCACCTGAACAGATCACAATGATTTTCCAATCTGAAGCTAAACTTATCAAAATAACTTTAGAAAAACAAAAAAATATTAAGCAAGATTCAATGATTAGTAATTTCTTCTCTGAAGGTAATGGTGAAAATATTAAAATTAAAGAGAATGCCCTTATGAAAATATCCAAAAAGCACTCTATAGATTTGCCTAAACTTACTTCTGGGAAATATCTTTTTCATTGGCGTGCTATGAGTAAAGATGGACACGTTATAAAAGGAAATTTAAAATTTAATATAAAATGAGACATTTTTAATGGAAATCTGGATATTATTAAATCCAATAATTAAGTTTTTTTTGTACATAGCAGTATTTGGTTCTGTCGGAACATTAGTATTTATTTCTCATTTTCATAAGCTTTTAAAGCCTGCACAATTAGACGATTGCTCTAAAATAAAAAATAAATTCACAAAAGTTGGTGTCTTAGTTTCTTTTATATCTATTTTATCTATACCTGGAAACATGTCAGGTGATCTTATGGGAATTATAGATATTAACATGATCAATTTATCATTTGATACTCTGGCTTTAAAATCTTCACTTCTTTTATTTACAGGTTTTATATTAATATATTATTTACCTACAAAATTTAAAAAGATATTTTTTTGGGGAAACACTACAGCTGTTTTTATAATTCTTTTTGCTTTTATTGCTATCGGTCATTCAACAAAAGGTGGAATTTTAACCCAAGCGTTAGTTATAATACACTTGATAGGCTTGTCTTACTGGATAGGGGCATTATTACCCTTGAAAGGAATGTGTAATATTCCCGACTTTAAGGAACTTAAAACCGTTGGTCATATGTTTGGGAAATATGCTATTTATTATATTTTGGCTTTATTAACTGCAGGTTTAATATTTTCATACATTTTAATCGGTGATATTTCTACATTATTTAATACTATGTATGGAAATGTTTTAATAATTAAATTTCTTTTTGCTATTTTGTTAATTTCACTTGGAGCCTTGAACAAGTTATTTTTAGTACCAAAATTAGACATAAATAATGGAATAAGCATTAGAAAACTAAAAAGATCTATAAATGTAGAAATTATTATTGTTTTAATAATCTTTTTTTTAACCAGTTTACTTACAACTTCCTTAACATTACCCATGAGTGATTAATATGACTTCAAGAAGACAATTTCTTAAAATTTTACCGTATAGTTTTTTGTTAACTGCATGTAAGCCTTTGGTATTTGATACTAAAAAAGTAGTAAAATATGAGCTTGCAGCAAATAAATCGACATTCAATTTTAATGAAAAATTTAAAGCAAATTTGTTTTTGTACAATAATGCGAACCCTGGACCATTATTAAAGGCAAATGTTGGAGATATTTTAAAAATTGATTTTAAAAATAACTTAGATCAACCTACAAGCATTCATTGGCACGGCATTAAAAATATCAATAAAATGGATGGTGTTCCTTATTTAACACAAGACCCTGTTCAACCTGGTGAGACGTTTTCATATGAATTTCCAGTAAACCAATCGGGCACATATTGGTATCATGCACATTTTGAATCTTGGGAACAAGTCGCAAAGGGTTTGTATGGTCCGTTGGTTGTATATGATAAAACTGATGATCTTATTGAAGATGATATTGTTATTTTAGCAGATGACTGGAGGTTAAACAAAAATTATCAAATTGATGAAAAATCTTTTGGTTCATTAATGGATTGGTCTCATGCAGGAAGAATAGGTAACTGGCTAACAATAAATGGAAAAAAATCACCACAATATTCAATTAAAGAAAATAGTATAGCAAGATTAAGGTTCATAAATGCTTCTAATGCTCGTGTTTTAAAATTTGGATCAAGCTTAAAAAACAATAATATAATTACTATTGATGGGGTTGCAGTAAAATCAATGCTAGTAGAAGATTTTACTTTAGCACCAGGACAAAGAATAGATTTACTTATAAACACAGCTGATCTTTTGAAAGTTGATTTCTTTGAAATTAGTCATACGAAACAGCTGAAAGCTTTTACTCTTAATGTAACTAAGGCAGATAATAAAACGAAAAACATTACTAACATTAAGTTTAAATCTAATTTGATTTTACCAAAAATAGATAATGCAAAAACCATTGACATCCGAATGCAGGGTGGGGCAATGGGCAACCTCTCAAAAGCTAATCTTGATGGAGTTGAAAAAGATTTTCGTACTCTTGCAACTGAAGATAAAAAATTATGGGCTTTTAATAAAGAAATTGGAAGTTATGAATATTTACTTGCCACAGTTAAACTAAACCAAGTTGTAATTTTAGATGTTTGGAATGATACTCGATGGCCTCATAGTATGCATTTACACGGTAATCACTTTTTTGTGAAATCCAAAGAGTTCAAAGAAAATAATGATTATATTTTAAGAGATACTTATTTAATGCAGGCAGGTGAAAAAGCAAAGCTTATTTTTGTAGCTGATAATCCAGGCAAGTGGCTTTTTCATTGTCATATGCTAGAACATGCGGCCTCAGGCATGGTAAGCTATATTGATGTAGTATAACACGCTTAAAATATTTGTTGAAAAGCAGAAAATCTTTTAGATTTTTATATTAAAATAAATTTGTCTTTTTATTTATTCTAAGCATATATGAGTTTGTTTTGTAAAATAATAAACACATGTATTCTTTACATGCAGAATGATCTTCAAAAACTTGTAATTTCTTTGTTCACATATAGAATGAGATTATTGATATCTTTAATTGGGAGGTTAATATGTCACGTGTTTCATCTATAGATATTGGTTCAATTAAGGTTACTTCTTTGCTTGATGGGGAACTTGTTTTACCGGCTGAAGTTCTATTGAACTTAAAGGATGAAGATGCTCAAACTATTAGAGATAATAACGAAAATAAGCTTTCATCCTCTAACATAAATGCTTATCTTATTCAAAATGGTGAACGTAACTTGCTTGTTGATGCAGGGTGTAGAGAATTATTTGGTCCAACATGTGGTTTCATTAAAGATGCACTCGCTGAAGCTGGGGTATCTACACAACAAGTCACAGATGTATTTCTAACTCATCTACATCCAGACCACATAGCTGGCACATTGAATACAGATGGTACGGCAGTTTTCAATAATGCTCAACTGCACCTTGTAGACATAGAACACGACTTTTGGATAAAAGAAAATTTTGATGCTGTTGAAGTAAATGGTGCTGATTGGGAAAATTTAGCTCAGGCAGTTGTAACTGCGTATAAAGATCGCCTAAATCTTTTATCACAAGGTAAAGAGATAATGCCTGGTGTTAACACTGTTGCTATACCAGGACATACTCCAGGTCACTCAGGGTTCAGAGTAGATAGTGGTAATGACAGTCTGATGCATCTTGGCGATATTATACACTTACAAAATCTACAGCTCATAGACCCTAACGTTTCGACGGTGTTTGATATTGACTATGATACGGCTCTTTTATCACGTAAAAGAGTGTTAGACATGGTCAGTACTGATAAAAACTTATGTACAAGTGGACACTGGTTGTCTCCTAAGTTTGGTCATATTGAACGACATGGTCAAGGTTTTGCCGTGAGTTCAAAATAGGGAAGCTAATAGTTATTCCATTTTTATAATCCGACTCTATAAGATTTTATAGAACTAAAAGTATTAAATCTAAAATTTGTCTAGTTTTCAAAATGTTTTTTAAACTTAAAGATAAGGTTCTTAAACAATGACTTCGCTTAATAAAACACAACATGTATTCAAGGGAGTTTTGTTTTTTATAACTGCAATTTTTTTTATATCTGTTGTAGACACTATATGTAAATTATTTACAAAAGAGCTTCATGCAATACAGATTGTATGGGGTTATTTTTTGGGTATTAACCTTACACTATGGGTCTTCTTTTTTTTGAAGGGCAAAAAACTCTCAAATTTAAGGACAACTGATAGACCAATCCTTCAAATTCTACGCCCTGCTTTTTTAGTTTGTTCTATATCTAGTCTTTTTCTTGGTTTAACATATTTACCATTAGCGGAAGCTACAGCAATTGGGTTTGTGGCACCTCTGTTTATAACAGTCCTTTCTGTTCCTATTCTGAAAGAAAAAGTGGGTATTCATCGCTGGGCTGCAGTAGTAGTAGGATTAATAGGAGTTTTAATTATTATACGCCCTGGTAGTGATTTTTGGCATTTTATATCAATTATGCCTTTGCTAGGAGCCTTATTCTTTGCACTTTTTCAAATTTTGACAAGATTACTATCTGGAACTGAAAAGACACATACAACTTTATTTTATACTGGCCTTGGAGGATTGTTTTGGTCTAGCTTAATTGTACCATTCGTTTGGGTTATTCCCTCTCAGATTCATGTTTTAGTATTTTTGGCTACAGGTACTTTAGGTGCCCTGGCGCATTTGTGTATGATAAATGCTTTTGATTTTGCTGAAGCGTCCTTGTTGGCTCCTTATAATTACACTAAGTTATTATGGGTAGCTGTTTTTGGCTATTTAGTTTTTGAGGATATCCCAAGCCTGGAAATGTGGATAGGATCTGGAATTATAGTTTCAGCGGGTCTTTATGTTCTTTATAGAGAAAGAAAATATAGGATATTAGAAGCATAATCAGTTGAAGTGATTAAATAGATAACCATTATTAGATTTCATGGCGGCATAACATTAGAAGGATTTGGAGAGCACATGTTTTATTAGTGCTCTCCTTTAGATTTTTGTGTATATTATTTACTTGATTTGCAAGTACACGACTTTGGTGTGCGATAATTCAAAATTTTATGAATTAATGCACGTTTACGTGCAAGCACAAACTTATTCCATTGATATGGTCTGTAAGTCATTTTGTCACCTTCCTCTATTAAAGTTAGGTGCGTTCCTTCGGCATCATTACCTACTTCCGTCTCTTACGAGATGAACGATGATAATGCGTTCCTTCAGCATTGTTATATGCTTACTTCCGTCCTAAAGGATGAACGTCTAATTATAATATCACTTAATTAACTTTAAGCAATAGAAACAATAAATTCATTATATTACTTGGATCCAAAATTAGGATTAAGCTCTAATACAATGTCTTTCTAATATTATTATTATATAATTAAGTCTTCTAGAACTAATATTTATTTAGTTTACAATTTAGTCTACAATAATCTTATTAGAAATTTAAACTTGAATAGGTATAATATGACAACCAATGTTGCTATAATTGGGTTAGGTATTATGGGTACTCGTATGTTAACACATATGAGATTACATGAAGAATTCAATCCAGATTATTTGTGGGACCCAAACCCAATTGCTTGTGAAAATGCTATCAAACAAGATAGTAAATCTCTTATTATGAAAAGTGCTGATGACGCAATAGAAAAGGCTGACTTAGTTTATTTAGCATGTCCACCTACCGTAAGGGAGGCATATGCCTTGAAAGTGGTTGAAATGGGCAAAGCTCTTTTACTTGAAAAACCATTTGGAATAAATATTGAAGATAGTAAAAATTTTATTAAAAAGCTTCAAAATTATGATGTTCCTATTGCGGTAAATTTTACTCAAGCTGCGGGTGCTCCTTTGGCTGACTTGTTGGCAAGCAAAAATAAAGGCGAAATGGGAGAAATGCTAGGTGTTGATATCATAGTTACATATTCTTCTTGGCCTCGCGAGTGGCAAAAACAAGCTGATTGGCTTCGGTTTAAAAAAGAAGGAGGTATGACAAGAGAAGTAATATCTCATTTTATTTTTTTTACCGAACGTGTTTTAGGACCTCTTAAAGTAAAGTGGGCCCATACTTCTTATCCCGCGGACCCTTCATTATGTGAAACTGATGTTCTTGCGAGATTAGAAACTGAAGATGGTTTGCCGGTCAATATATTAGCAAGTGTTGGTGGCATTCAACCAGACCGACAGGAATTTACAGTTAAAGGATCTAAACAAAGTAGAAAAATTGCAGAATTTCATAAAGACACAATATCTTATGGCGAAGATTTCATTCCTCTGAGGGAAGAATCTGAAGACCCTAGAGCAGTAAGCTTAAAGTCACAGCTTGATGATTTAGTTCTTAAAATAAATCATAAACCCAATAGTTTGGCGACAATTGATGAGGCGTTTAGGGTACAAAAATTAGTAGAGGAAATATTGTCAAAAACTTAATAAGTTAAAACAGTTTGCAAATGAGGTTGATTAATGGAACATGAAATGAAAGAAAGTCGTCCTAAATCATGGGATAAAACAAAACGTGTTTATGAGATATCTTACCCTGATGGTAAAAAGGAAATATGGAAAGATGTTACTGCACGTGATTGTCTAACAAAGTATGAAGGCATGGATCCATATGGCAACGGATTAAAATTAAGAGAAATAGTAGGAAAAGAATTACAATTAATAAAGGTAATGGATAGTGGCAAAAAATAACAATCAAAGACAAATAGAATTACTTAAAGTACTTGCTAAAGGTTGTAAGAAACATCCAGCCTATCGAGCCATAAGGAAAGCTACTGAACGGTGTGACGAGTGCGTTGTTGTTTGGAAAGCGAGAGTTGAGCTTAATGCATTAGATAATTAATAAAGTAATGGCGGAGGGAGGGGGATTCGAACCCCCGAAAGGGATTGCTCCCTTTAACGATTTAGCAAACCGGCGCCTTCAGCCACTCAGCCATCCCTCCGCAGACTCGTTATATGTCTAGGATGTCCTACTTCACGCCGTATGCTCCTTCGTAATACGCAAATATAGTCACCATTTCAAGTTTTTTTAATGGAACCTGTAAAAATAAAAGTTGTTATGTTATGTATTGATTTTATTTGAAGGGTAACAAATGGACTTACTTGCTGGAATGAGAGTTTTTGTTTCTATAGCTGATAATGGATCCCTTGCAAAAGCTGGTCGTGAACTAAGTTTATCTCCATCCGTAGTTTCAAAAAATGTATCTGCTTTAGAAGATAGGCTTGGAGCTAGATTACTGAATAGAACTACAAGATCCGTTTCTTTGACAGAAGTGGGTTTAGCATATTTAGATAGAGCTAGAAGGATCATAGGTGATGTTGACGAAGCTGAGGCTGCAGTCTCAAGCGCTACCAACGCGCCTCGTGGACACTTAAGAATTACTGCTCCAGGAACATTTTCATACAGACACTTGGCTCCACATCTTCCATTGTTTAGAGAACGTTTTCCTGAGGTAGAAATAGAAACGATTATATCTGATGAAGTTGTAGATTTAATTGATAATAATATTGATTTAGGAATTAGAATCGCAGTAATGGAAGATTCTTCTTTGATAGCTAGAAAGCTTGCAAAAAACCCTAGAACTTTGTTTGCCTCTCCCGACTACATAAAGAAATATGGTAAGCCTGAACACCCTGACGAAATAAATGATCATGAGATAATTTCTTTTAGGCATGGGAGCCCATATAATGATTGGCACTTTTTAGTTGATGGTAAAATCAAATTAATACATGCAAAAGGGAAATTACAATATAATCATGGAGATGCCATCCTTCGATCTGCAATAAATGGTGGTGGTCTTGCTATGTTATCAAGATTTGTTGTTGGAAGGCATTTAGCTGCAGGAACTCTTGTATCACTTCTAGATGAATATGTTCAAGAAGATGTCCCAATTTATGCAGTATATCCAAGTGGAAAACATTTATCTCCAAAAGTAAGAGCTTTTCTAGATTTCTTAATTGAAATATATGGACCTATTCCATATTGGGATGAAGAAGGCGATCATAACTCTGATGCCGCTAAGAGAACAGTTATATAAATTAAACGTTTTGACCTGCTACAAAACCACTTGACCAAGCCCATTGAAAATTGTGTCCTCCAAGGTGACCTGTAACATCTAACACTTCTCCAATAAAATATAATCCAGGGTGACTTTTACATTCCATCGTTGAGGACGATATTTCTTTTGTGTCAATGCCTCCGAGTGTTACTTCAGCTGTTTTATAGCCTTCTGTGCCGGACGGTGTAATGGTCCAGTTATTTACAAAATCTGATACTTTTTGAATGTCCTTATTAGAGCTATCTCCAATTTTTTTATTAATCTGTAATTTATTACAAATCGCTAAAGCTAGTTTGTTTGGAAGGTAGTCAGATAAAATATTAGATAAAATTTGTTTTGGTGTACTTATTCGTCTTTCTTTAAGCAAAACATTAATATCTTGTTGAGGTAAGAGGTTAATTTTAATTGCACAGTTTTTATTCCAATATGATGAAATTTGTAAAATAGAAGGCCCACTTAATCCTTTGTGGGTAAAAATTAAACCTTCATCAAAAGATATTTTGTTAATAGAAACAGAAGCATTTAAAGAAACACCAGCAAGAGATTTACAGAAATCTAAGATATCTCTCTCAAAAATCAAAGGAACAAGGGCTGGTTCTAATTTAGTAACTTTTAAATTAAATTTTTCTGCTATTTTATAACCAAAATCACTGGCGCCAATTTTGGGAATTGATAGGCCACCAGTTGCGATAACAATTGAAGAAGATGAGATAGGGCCTTTATCAGTTTTTACTAAATAAGAATTTTCTTTTTTGGCTAAGTTTTCTATTTTTGTATTTATATAAATTTCTACTTTTTGGTTTTTACATTCTGTAATCAACATTTCTATAATATCTTTGGCAGATTTAGTGCAGAACAGTTGGCCCAATTTTTTCTCGTAGAATTCAATTTTATGATTTTTAACCAGTTTAATAAAATCATCTTGTGTGTATTTTGAAAATGCTGACTTGCAAAAATGCTTATTATTAGAAATGAAGTTGCTGTCAGTACTAAATAAGTTAGTAAAGTTGCATCTACCTCCACCAGATATTCTTATTTTTTCAGCTATTTTGGAAGAGTGTTCTAAGAGGCATACCTTTTTACCTCTTTTACCAGCCTCAAAGCTACACATTAAACCTGCTGCTCCTGCTCCAATTACAATAACGTCGTATTTTTCATTCATGTTTTAATAATCTATTTTAAAATGAGAATTATCTATATTTGCTCTAATTAAAAGCTTGAAAAGCTTTACTTTATAGATATTGAAGACTACAAGAACAGTCTAGTAATAATTTTTATATATTTGAAATTGAGATGTTATAATAACATTCCATATTATTACTCTTTTTAAACTCTGAAAGTTGAATATGTTAGAAGCATCAGGAATCCCAAATAACATTGTGAATGCAATGAAAGATAAAGGTTATGAAAAGTTAACTCCTGTTCAAGAAGAGGTTATAAAAGAAGAATATTCTGGTCTAGATTTACTTGTTTCAGCGCAAACAGGTTCTGGAAAGACAATTGCTTTTGGTCTTGCTATTGTAGATAATTTAACAACAGACAGTAAACTTTTCAAAACCCCTAAATCACCGGAAGCACTTATTATTGTTCCTACTAGGGAGCTGGCTCTTCAGGTAAAAAATGAATTAAGTTGGTTCTTAGCTTCATCTGATGCAAAAATTGTATCCTGTGTTGGTGGTATGGATATCAGAACTGAAAGAAGAAATTTAGAAACCAAACCTAATATTGTAGTTGGTACTCCAGGTCGATTAAAAGACCACATAGAAAGAGGTTATTTTAACGTATCAAATATTATGACTGTTGTTCTAGACGAAGCTGACGAAATGTTAGACATGGGATTTAGAGAAGATTTAGAAGCTATATTAGAGACTACTCCAGATGACAAACAAACTTTAATGTTTTCAGCCACAGTCCCCAGGGGAATAGCTAATCTAGCAAAACGTTATCAAAAAGATGCCGTTCGGATCACGGCAGGTGAAACAAATTCTCAACATGTAGATATTGAATATAGAGCTTTTAAGATAGTTATGAGCGATCAGGAAAATGCTATTATTAATACTCTAAGATATTATGAAGCAACTAATGCGATTATATTTTGTGCTACTAGAATAGCTGTTAATCATATGACAAGTCGTTTAACAAACAGAGGAATATCAGCAGTAGCTCTGTCTGGTGAGTTAAGCCAAAATGAAAGAAACATGGCTCTTCAAGCAATGAGAACCTCTAAGGCAAGGGTTTGTGTGGCGACTGATGTGGCTGCAAGAGGTCTTGATCTTCCAAATTTGGATTTAGTTATTCATGCAGATATTCCAAGAACTTCTGATACACTCCTTCATCGAAGTGGAAGAACAGGAAGGGCAGGTAGAAAGGGTGTTTGTGCTGTCCTTGTTCCTCAAAACAGATCTAGAATTGCAGAACGTTTGTTTAGCCAGGCTAATATTAAGCCTATTTGGGCATCTACTCCATCTAGAGAAGAAATTCTTAAGGAAGATAAAAAAAGAATTGTAGAAAATCAAATTTTAAAAGATCCTATTACAGAAGATGAAAAAGATTTAATAGATGAATTGATATCTAAGAACTCAATTGAACAATTAGCTGCTGCTTATTATAGACTTCTTGGAAAAGATTTGTCAGCTCCTGAAGATTTGAGAAATCCCTCTGACAGAGATGAAGGTCGTGGTAGGGATAATGGTTTTAAAAATAGTATTTGGTTTGAACTTTCTGTTGGAAGAGATGATACAGCAGAACCGAGGTGGTTGGTTGCTATGCTTTGCAAAGCAGGTAATTTATCAAAAAGAGATATTGGTTCTATTAAAATACAGCCTAAAGTAACAAACATTGAAATTTCAGAAGAAACAGCTGCAACTCTTAAAGAGTTAGCCTCTAATAAAAAGCCTATTGAACGACACATAATGATTAGACTATTAGACAAACCTCCTGAGGGAGCAGGTTCTGATAGAGGTCGATCTGACAGAAATAGACCAAATCGTGGAAGGTCAGATTTCAATAGGTCTGGTGAAGGTAGATCACGAGACTTCAAGAAAGGTGACTTTAAAGGTAAAGGTAAATCTGAAAGATGGCGAAGTTCAGATAGAAAAAAACCAAAATTTTCTCCTTTTGCTGATAATTATATTGAAAAAGATGTGGTTGAGAATGCTGATCAAGGAAACACTAAGCCTTCTAGTAGAAGAGGAAAACAAAAACAAGATTTTGGACGATCGGATAGAAACCATAATAAAGATGACTTTAGAAGTAGGGATAAAAATAAAAGAAATCCATCAAATTCAAAAAAAGAAAAAAAACCTAATTTAGAAGGTAGATTTAATAAAGACGATAAGAAAAAAACTCAAGGCAAGGCAGTCAAAACAGATACCTTGTCGATACCTACAAAAGATAGAACCGGTAAACCAAAATCAGAGAATAAAGTAAAAAAAGCGAAGAAAAGTAAAAGTTAGATTCTCTTTTTTGAAATATTAACTATATTTTTTGTTTATAAGATATATCCCTAGGCATGTTAAAAAAAGTGATAAATAGATCTGTAAATTTATTATATCTCCCATTATTAGCCATCCGAATAAAACCCCAAAAATTGGCGTAAGAAATGCAAAAGAGCTTGTGCTGCTTGCTGAGTATTTTGACATTACCCATAGCCAACCTATAAACCCAAGACACATAATTACAATGACTTGAAATGAAAAAATTAATATAAGATTTGTATTAATATCTCTAATAAAATCGTCAAACAATAAAGATATAGGTAATAAGATAATACCCGAAACTATTAATTTGTATAACAATTGAGTTTCAGGAGCCGCTCTTGCAAGACGGCTGCTCTTAAGCATTATTGCTATAGCAGCCCAACAAAAGCTAGCTAATAAAGAATATAAATCACCATAAAATTGTTTGCTGGTATATGATGAGATTGGTTCATAAATAGCTAAGACAAGTCCTAATAAAGCAATTGCTAATCCTACAATTTTATTAAAGTTAAGTTTATCATTTTTTATTAGAAAGTGAGCTGACAGGGATAGCCACACTGGCATCGTATAAAAAATTAATGAAACACGAGTTACAGTTGAATAATCTAAAGCAGTAAACAAAAAAATAAATTCAACGGCGAATAACACACCTGCTATAATTCCAGCAACAAGACTACCGTCAAAAAAATTAATTTTCTTTTTAGTTAAATAACAATAAATCAAAATAGGAAATATCGCTAATGTAGACCTCAATGCTACTTGAAAAACAGGATGCATGCCTACATTAACTAATTTCACAAGAACTTGGTTTAAACCGAGTAATATTGAAAAAATAATTAAAAAAGAGGCAGCTAATCCATCAATTGATTTATTAGTCATATAAATAGTACTTTATGGGTAATAGCTACCACCATTAACGTGAATAGTTTGCCCAGTTATAAAATCTGAGTGCGCTCCACATAAGTTAGTTATCATAGTGGCTACTTCTATTGGATGGCCTTTTCTGCCAATAGGAGGATTTGAATGAGATGGATGTACTAAGCTACTTCCAGCTGATGCGCCTCTTACAGTATCAATTAAACCTGGAACTACAGTATTAATTGTAATTCCTGTTTCTGCATATTCCATTGCTAAAGCACGTGTAAAACCAACTACAGCTGACTTAGATGTGATAACATGAGCCCTTCCTATCGCGCTTATATGAGCTGAGAGACCGCCTAAATTTACTATTCTTCCCCATTTATATTTTTTCATTTCAGGTATTACGGCTTTACAAGTATGAAATAATGAGTCTAAATTTATTGACATAACAAATCTCCAATCATCGAATGTCATGTCATCAAATTTATTAAACTCTCTTTGCGAAGCATTGTTCACTAATGCTGATATATTTCCAAGTTTAGATGCTTCTTGTACAAGTTCCTGAGATGTTTCTGGCTTAGTTAAATCACCAATAATACGTTCAGATTGAACTCCATTCTCTTTAACTAATTTTACTGTTTCATCAGCTCCATCTTTGTCAGTATTGGCATGAACTAAAATGTTATAACCTAACTTTGATAAACTTTCACAAGTAGCTCTTCCAATATTCTTAGCTGCACCTGTGACTATTGCAACTTTTGCCATCTCATTGTTCATTTTGACTAGTCCTATATACTTAATAATGAAGTCTTTATGATATCATACTTTTATATGTAATTTGTATTTAAATTAATTTATCATCCTTGAATTATTTAAATTACCATCTAACATGTTAAATACCAAAATAGTAAAGGTTTTAAGATGGCAGAATTAATCAAAGATTGGCGTAACGATATCTATGCGGTCTTTAAAGACCTAGATATTACAATGGTTTCTCATGTACCAGATGCAGGACACACACCTTTAATTAACTTGTGTGAAAAAGATAATGAAATTGATGTTGTGACCCTTACGACAGAACAAGATGGTGTAGGTTTATCGTGTGGGGCTTATGCAGGTGGAAGAAAGAGCGCTTTACTTATGCAATCAAGTGGAGTTGGAAATTGTATCAATGCTTTAGCATTACCCAACATTTGTAGAATACCCTTTCTTACATTAGTTTCAATGAGAGGTGAATGGGGAGAGTTTGTTCCTTGGCAAGTTCCTATGGGACTTGGAACCCCAAAGGTACTTGAAGCAATGGATATAAAAGTATTTAGAGCTGATTATGTAGAAGAGGTGGGGCCAACAGTTGATGCTGCTGCAAAGTTTGCATTTAATACTAATCGTTCTGCTGCCGTATTATTGTCACAAAAAATGATAGGCGCTAAACAATTTAAAAATGGATAATAAAAATGATTGATAGAAGACCTTTTGTACAAAAAATTTTAAAAGATAGAAAAGATAACCTAAGAGTTGTTAGCGGTATTGGAACCTCAACTTGGGATCTAATGTCAGCTGGAGATAATAAAGGTAATTTTGGCTTTATTGGCGCCATGGGCCAGTCAATTCCATTTGCTTTGGGGCTTGCTAAAGCTCAGCCTGACATGAGGGTATTATTGTTTACTGGTGATGGCGATACATTAATGAGTTTAGGGTCTATAGCCACTATAGCCAATCATCCAGTTTCTAACTTAACTATTGTTGTTCTTGATAATGAATCTTATGTAGAAACTGGAAGTCAGCCAACAGCAACTGCTGGGAAAACAGATTTACAATTAATAGCTGAAGGGTCGGGTATAAGTAATTCTTACACAGTTACAAGTGAAGAAGACTATGAAAAAATCATGAATACAATTTACAAAGAGGAAGGCCCCTCTTTGATAGTGATTAAGTGTCAAGCCAAAGCCACGCCTTTAGTTTTTCCTCATTCATTTGATGGTTCAGTTTCTATGAATCGCTTCAAGGAAACAATGAAAATATAATGTGCGCCTCGCAAATAACTAACATTGCTCTTGTAGGAATTGGCAGTATTGGAAAACGTCATCATATGGCGATTGAGCAAATAGACAACGTCAACCTTGCTGGCATAGTTGATTTAAGTAAGCATGCTAAAATTTATTGTGATGAAAAAAAGATACCATTATATGAAAACATAAATAATCTTAAAATAGACCATAATATAGATGGCGTTATTATTTCAACACCAACTATCTTACATCATGAAAATTCAATTACAGCCTTGAAATTAGGTTTAGATGTACTGATTGAAAAACCTATATCTGCAAATATAAATGAGGCAAAAGAAATAGATAAAGTTGCTAGAGACAATAATTGTAAGGTATTAGTTGGTCATCAAAGAAGATTTTATCCATTAGTTTTAAAAACAAAAAAAATTATTTCTGATAAAAAAATTGGAAAGGTAATTGGGCTGTCAGGTGTATGGGGTTTAAGAAAAGATAAAGATTACTTTGAACCTGAATGGAGAAAAAAGGTAAGTGCAGGTCCAATTATTACTAATTTAATACATGACATTGACTATCTGAGGTTTATTTTTGGTGAAATACACTCTGTTTCGTCATTTTCTTCGAATATGATAAATAATTTTGAAAAAGAAGATGTTGTAAGTACTAACATCCAATTTAAAAATGGAGTAATAGGAAATTTTCTAATTACAGATGTAGGAACTTCACCTTGGTCCTGGGAAACAGGTATTGGAGAAAATATCCACCTTCCTAATTATCAAGTGAATAATTTAAAGATTATTGGTACAGAAGGATCTTTGGAGTTTCCAAACCTAAAATTATGGGAATATAAAAATAAAAATAATTCAAATAATTGGAAAGATGAAATAATACAGACAATTATTGATACGCCAAATATAGATCCATACATTTCACAAATTAACCATTTTAAGGATGTTATTAACAGAAAGGTTGAACCGATTACTGGAGCCAAGGACGCAGAACAAACTTTAAAAGTTGCGTTATCTATATTAGAGTCAGCGAATAATAATAAGACTGTTGTTATTTGAAATAATTATCATTTTTATAATTGATTGGAAAAAATATGTTTGATTTAGGTTTAAAAGATAAGGTTATTCTAATTACGGGTGGTAGTGATGGATTGGGCTACGCATCAGCAGAACTTTTATCATCTCAAGGAGCAAATGTTGTTATATGCGGCAGAAGAGGAGATTATTTAAAAGAAAAAGCAGATATAATAACTGAAAAAACAAAAAACCATGTCTTAGCCATTCAAGCAGATGTAAGCAAGGCAGATGACTGTAAAAAATTAGTAGAAGAAACAATATCAAATTTTAAAAAAATTAATGTTCTAGTTAATAACGCAGGAGCTTCAGCTGCTGGGTTGTTTGAAGATGTAACCGATAAAAACTGGGAAGACGATATTAATTTGAAATTAATGTCAACTGTTAGAATGTGTCGGTTAGTTATTCCTTATATGAAGTCAAATGAAGAAGGTGTTATCATTAATGCTACTATTGGAGGAGGAAAAGCGCCTAATGCAGGTTCTCTTCCCACAACAGTAACTAGAGCTGCGGGTATTAATTTGACTAAATCCTTAGCTAATGAATACGCAAAAAATAATATAAGAGTTAATACAATATGTATTGGCCTAATAAAAAGTGCTCAATGGGATCGCAAATCAGGTACTGGTAGTGTCGATGAATTGTACTTAGAAATGGCAAAAAAGGTTCCTATGGGAAAAGTAGGTGAAGAAATGGATTACGCAAATCTAGTGGCTTTCTTATCGTCAAAAAGAAGTGCTTACATAACTGGTACCGCCATAAATTTAGATGGCGGCCTATGTCCAGTTGTGTAGTTAAGTAAATAATAAATTATTATAGTTATTTCTTTATTCTCGGAGGACTTACCTCAGCTAATTCGCATGCGTAATCTAGTAATGCGCTGAAATCTTTCTTGGCAAATTTACCTGATCTTGCTTGACCATATACTGCTTGCACAGATGATCCCACAGGTAGACCTACTCGAAAGCTATTGGCAGTTTCAATTGCTAATCCCATGTCCTTATGAGCTAAGTCTATTGTAAATCCTGGTTCAATATCATTTTGCAATACTTTTGATAAAAAATTAATATGAAATTGACCATTGTTAGCTGTTGTTCCGGCATTAACTTCCTTGAATGTTTCAAGATCCAAACCAATCTTTTGAGCAAGTGTCAAAGCTTCAGCAGTAATTTGTGCAATACTCAATATTTGAAAATTATTCACCACTTTTGCTCTTATTCCTGACCCGACTTGACCACATCTTATTATTGTTGTGCCCATAGCGTTTAAAAGAGGTTCAACTTTTTTAAAAGCATCTTCTTCGTCACAACCCACCATAAATAATGAATCTCCTGAAATTGCATGGCTTACTAATCTACCTACAGGAGCATCTATAAATTTAATATTTTTTTGTTTACATAGTGCGTAAACTTCGTCTGTACCAGTAGGAGCAATAGTGCTCATATCTAAAATAATTGTATTTGGTTTTGCAAATGACAAAACACCATCTTTATCTGTAATTACGGATTTAACATTTTCAGTTGATGGTAACATTGTCACAATAATTTCGGCATCTTCAATAGTATCTTGAATTGATTTACCTGGAATTCCACCAACCTTGATATGAGGCTCCATTTTTTCAGTTTCTATGTCAAATACGGAAACACTTGTACCTTTTTTAATTATATTTAAAGCCATTGGTCCACCCATAGCGCCAAGACCTATAAAGGCAACTTTTTCTCCCATAATATTCTCCTTGTTGGTATAGTTTGTAATTTGATTAAAAGTTACATAATTTAGTTGTAAGAACCAACATCAATTTATTATCTTTTAATCATTAACTTTGCTTTGATACCTGTTTTAGATTTTTCAAATGTTAAATTGCCCCCATGTTGTTCAGCAATAGTAGACACAATTGTTAAACCTAATCCAGTACCTTTGGTTAACCCTACGTTTTTACCTCTTATGAAAGGTTGTTTAAGGTTTTCTAATAATTCTTCAGTAATATTTTTACTTTCATCTTCGATAATTAAAGTTATTGTTTGAGAAGTTGTTTTTAGAGATAGTGTAGCTGTTCTTCCATATTTTAATGCGTTTTCTATTAAATTATTAATTGCTCTTTGTAATGACAATGGCTTTGCATTAACCAATAAAGGGTGATTTTGGTTAAGATGAAAAGACATTTTATTTTGATGTCCAGAAAAAATAGATGAAACAAGTCCTATATTTTTTTCTTTTGGTTTTTTAAATGAAACACTTTTTCCTAAATCTTGATAGTCGAACACAATAGACTCTATCAATGAAATATAAGATATTTCTGTTTCTTCCTCTAAATCCATCTCTGATCTTGTGTAGGACAATACTCCGTTCATCATATCAATCATTTGGTCAATATCTGTCTCCAACTTTTCTCGTAGTTGATCATCTTCTATAAGTGAGCTTCTTAATTTTAACTTAGTCGCTGGAGTACCAATATCATGACTAATTGAAGATAGAACCATTAGTCTTTTCTCTAATTTTTCTTTTTGTACTTTTAAAAATAGATCTAATGTATTTTTGATTTGTATAAGTTCAGAGGGGCCTTTTAAAACTTCCATTTTATCTAGAGGACTTTTTAGATTATTCTTTAAATTTAATATAAAATTATTAAATTGAAGGTCATTTTCTCTAATTAGGAAATACATAAATATTATAGAAATAATAAATACTAAAATTGAAAAAAGTCTTTGATCATTCGGTGCTGCCTTACAACTCCAGGCTTTATTACCGTCAATACGATGCCAAAAACCTTCATCAATTCTAATCAATAATATTGTTGTTGAGCAATAATTAGCAACCAGTTGGATGACTTTGCCAAGTTGTTGTTCTCTTGTTAAATTCTTTAAATTTTTAATTTTTGCAAGAGGGTACTTTAATTTTGATGAAAGTATGTGTAAGGAAATTTTTCCTTGATCCTTGTTCCTTTTTTTATCATTTGATATTGAAAGGGTAGTAATTTTAAAAGGTAAAGTACTTTTATAATATTGTGCTAGTTCTTTTCTGTTGGTAATATCATTTTTAGTATTTAGCTTTTTTATTACAATCTCGGCATTTAAATCATTATTATATTTTATTGTGTTATATATTGAGACACCAGAATTATGGGCGTTATTCAAAAATGTATTCCATTGGTTATTTGATGTTACCCATATAAATGTTGTTGCTGCGCCAATAAGAATTGATATAAAAACTAAAAGATAAGCTTGGTTTATGAGTGAATTGAGTTTAAAGAAATTATTCATTTTTAATGATTACTTCTGTAGAAAAAATGTATCCAACACCTCTTTCGGTTTTTATAAGACTAGGGTTTTTGCTGTCTTTTTCAATTTTAGATCTTAATCTGCCTACTAACACATCTATAGCTCTACTTTCTGCATTGTTTAACAATGAATCTTGAGTTCTAGTGTCGTCAATAGAATTGGCAATTTCTTCTCTAGTTAGAGCTACATGGCTATTAGCAAGAAATACCTTAAGAATGGTAGTTTCTTTTTTTGATAAAGATATTTGAAATCCAGTTGGAGATATTATTATGTCTTTTTTCCCATTATAGATCCAGTCATTGAAGTGATAAACATTGGTGTTTCTTCTGTAGGCCAAAGAGGCAATTTTTGTTCCTCGTTTGAGTACAGCTTTAATTTTAGCTAATAAAATCTGTGGATTAAATGGTTTAGCAATGTAATCATCAGCACCAACTTCAAAGCCCAAAAGACGGTCTTGATCTGCTGATAAAGCAGAAACAATAATAATAGGTATGTTATTGTTTTCTCTTATATTTTTGCATAATTTGATTCCATTATCATCGCCAAGCATTACATCTAATAAAACTAAATCAATTCTTTGTGATTTTAATTGATCTGATAACTCTACAGCATTTTTTACTGCTGAAACCATAAAACCACTTTTTTGCAAAAAACTTACCATCATTTCTTGCATGTCTAAATCGTCTTCAACAATTAATATTCTATAAATAGTCATCAAGTTTCTGCTAAATTAAAATTGTCTTATCACTATCTTTTAGTAACACAATGTAACAAATGAACAAAAAAAAACAGACAATTTAATGATTTGATTAATTTGTAAGTTTAAAAAAAAAAATAAATGAATAGTGTTAATTCAACTTTTAAATTTAAATGGGGAAATCATATGTTTAAAAAATTAGTAGTTGCAGCGGTTGCAACTTCATTTACGTTAACAGCATCTGTATCTTATGCTGGTCCAAAGGCAGAGGTGCTTCACTGGTGGACATCTGGTGGTGAAGCTAAGTCTGTCGCGGTTTTACAAAAAGAATTTTCAGAAAATGGTGGTTCATGGACTGATATGCCAGTTGCTGGTGGTGGTGGTGATGCTGCTATGACAGCTTTGAGAGCGCGAGTTTTATCTGGCAATGCTCCTGCTGCAGTTCAATTAAAAGGACCCTCTATACAAGAATGGTATGAAGAAGGTGCATTAGCTGATATAAGTGCTGTTGCAAAAAAGAATAACTGGTCCAAAGTGCTTCCTGCATCAATAGCAGGTCATATGAAATGTGAAGGAAAGTGGTGTGCTGCACCTGTTAATGTTCATAGAATTGATTGGATATGGGCTAACGCATCTGTACTTTCTTCAAACGGTTTTGGTATGCCAAAAACATGGGACGAATTTAATGCTACAGCTAGAGCATTACAAGCAAAAGGAATTATTCCTTTAGCTCATGGTGGTCAAGCATGGCAAGATGCTACTGTTTTTGAAGCAGTTGCACTTGGAATAGGTGGAGCAAATTTCTTTCACGATGCTTTTGTAAAACTAGATAAAAAAGCTTTACAATCAGACACTATGATTAAAGTTTTTGATCAAATGAGAATTATGCGTGGCTTTGTTGACAAGAACTTTTCTGGAAGAGATTGGAACCTAGCAACTGCAATGGTCATGAATGGTGAAGCAGCTTTCCAAATCATGGGTGACTGGGCTAAAGGTGAGTTTTTAGCTGCCGGTAAAGTTCCTGGTAAAGATTTTTTATGTGCATCTACACCTGGTGAAGGGTTTTTATACAATGTAGATAGCTTTGCTATGTTCAAGGTAAAAGGTTCTGAGCGTCAAGACGGTCAAAAACTTCTTGCAAAATTAATTGTTGGAAAAAACTTTCAAAAAGTTTTTAATCTTAACAAAGGATCAATTCCTGCGAGAACAGATGTAAGTCTTAATGAGTTTGATCATTGTGCACACGTATCTGCTGCTGACATGAATGCAAGTTCAGTTGGGGGTACTTTGTTACCAAGTTATGCTCATGGAATGGCTTTAAGAGGTGCACAAGCCGGAGCTATTACAGATACAGTAACAGCACATTTTAATTCTAAAATGTCTTCAAAAGATGCTGTAGCAATGCTTGTAAAGGCAATTGACAACAGTAAATAAATAAAAGTTAAATAACTGTTTCCAATTAACTTTGGGAACAGTTATTTTTTTTGGAATTGACAATGTCAAATTGGCTTGAAAAACACTTACCTAAGATTGTCTTAGGACCTTCATTCCTTGCAATAATTTTATTTGTATATGGTTTTATTGCATGGACTGCTTGGATATCATTTACCAAGTCAAGACTTATGCCAAAATATGATATTGTTGGTTTTATTCAATATGACAGGTTATTCGACTCCCCAAGATGGGATGTAGCCATTGATAATTTATTTATTTTTGGATTTTTATTTATTCTAATATCAATGTTTTTGGGACTGCTGATTGCAATATTTCTTGACCAAAAAATACGTATCGAAGGTGCGTTAAGAACTATTTATTTATATCCAATGGCTTTATCTTTGATTGTAACTGGTACAGCTTGGAAATGGATTTTAAATCCGGGTTTGGGTTTGGAGGCAGTCGTTAAAAGTTGGGGTTTTACAAACTTTACGTTTGATTGGGTGATAAATCCGGATTTTGCAATTTATACTGTCGTTATTGCTGGAGTTTGGCAAGCCTCAGGATTTGTTATGGCTCTCTTCCTAGCAGGGTTAAGATCTGTTGATCAAGAGATAATTAAGGCTGCTCAAGTTGATGGTGTACCTACTTTTAAAATTTATTCTGCAATAATAATTCCGTCTATGGCGCCAATTTTTCTTTCAGCTTTCATAGTGTTAGCTCATTTAGCGATAAAAAGCTTTGATCTTGTAATTGCTTTAACAGGAGGGGGGCCTGGCTATGCAACAGATCTTCCAGCTACTTATATGTATACAATGGCCTTTTCTCGCGGAGATATAGGTCAAGCAGCGAGCTCAGCAATTATAATGATGTTGGTGGTTTTTGCAGTAGTTGTTCCTTATTTATATTCAGAATTAAGGAATAAAAATGATCAATAATACTAATGGGATTAACTATACCAATTTAATATTAAGGATATTGTTGTATTTTTTCTTATCTGTTTTTGTGTTGTATTATCTCCTTCCATTATTTGTAATGATAACAACGTCTTTAAAAAGTTTAGAAGAAATAAGAACTGGAAGTTTGGTAGCTTTACCCAGAAATATTACTTTTGAGGCTTGGGGTACAGCCTGGTCTTCTGCATGCACTGGCATTCAGTGTGAGGGGCTAAAGCCTTATTTTTGGAACTCTATTTTTATAGCCATACCAGCTGTTTTTATTTCAACCTTGATAGGTGCAATAAATGGTTATGTTGTTGCGCAATGGCGATTTAAAGGAGCAAACATGATTTTTGCATTAATGCTGTTTGGTTGTTTTATTCCTTTTCAAGTTGTTCTTCTGCCAATGGCTAGAGTGTTAGGTTTAATGGATTTAGCAGGAAGTATCTCAGGTTTAATTTTTGTTCACGTAATATATGGTATTGGTTTCACAACGCTATTTTTTAGAAATTATTATGTAAATATTCCAAGCGAATTAGTTAAAGCCGCTAAAATGGATGGAGCTACTTTCTTAAGGATATTTTGGTCTATTTTTCTTCCATTGTCTCTACCAATTATAGTGGTAACTGTTATTTGGCAATTCACGCAAATTTGGAATGATTTTTTATTTGGAGTTTCTTTTAGTGAAGCTGGTACACAACCTATAACAGTTGCTTTAAATAATATAGTTAACTCAACGACCGGAGTTAAGGAATATAATGTTGATATGGCTGCAGCAATTATTGCAGCTATGCCTACCTTGTTAGTTTATATATTTGCTGGAAAATATTTTATACGTGGTTTAACTGCAGGATCTGTAAAGGGATAAAATAATGTCATCTATTTTAAAAATAAAAGATGTTAACAAAAATTTTGGAAAAATTTCTGTCTTAAATGACATAAATATTAATATAGATAAAGGAGACTTTCTAGTTTTAGTTGGCCCTTCTGGGTGTGGGAAGTCAACTCTATTAAACTGTATAGCAGGTTTAGAAAAAATTAATGGTGGAGAAATCTCTATCAATAATAAGGACATGTCAGAAGTGGCCCCTAAAGATAGAGATATTGCCATGGTATTTCAGTCTTATGCTCTTTATCCAACTATGACAGTTGAAAAAAATATCACTTTTGGAATGAAAGTAAGAGGTATTTCTGAAGAAATACAAAAGAAGAAATTAAACGAGGTTGCTAAACAATTACAAATAGAAAATCTTCTTAAAAGAAAACCAAGTCAACTATCGGGTGGACAAAGACAAAGGGTTGCTATGGGTAGGGCTTTAGTAAGAAACCCAAAATTATTCTTGTTCGATGAACCCCTATCTAATCTTGATGCAAAATTAAGAGTTGAAATGAGAACTGAAATTAAAAGACTCCATTATGACCTTGGTGCTTCAATGGTTTATGTAACGCATGATCAAATTGAGGCAATGACATTAGCAACTAAGATAGTTGTTATGAAAGATGGATTTATTCAACAAATTGGAACACCTTTTGAAATTTATAACTATCCAGAAAATATATTTGTTGCAGATTTTATGGGATCCCCGGCAATGAACCTTATTGGAGCAACAACAAAAAAAGAAAAAGATCATATTAAAATAGAAATTAAATTGGAAGACGGTTCAACTGCAACTCTAATAGAAAAAAGTAAATTAAAATTGCCAAAAGATATTATTATAGGGGTAAGGCCAGAAAATATTACTGAAAACGGTTCAAAAAAAGATTCTAATTTTCAATATATCTCTTCTAAAGTTGATATAATTGAGCCAGCAGGTTCAGACACGTTTGTTGTTACAAAGTTGGGGAATAAAGAAGTTACTGCACGCTTTCATTCTGAAACAGACGTAAAAATTGGTTCTAAAGTTAAATTTTCTTTCAACTTACAAAAAGTGACATACTTTGATCCTAAAACTGGTCAAAGAATTAAATGAAAAAATACAAAATCCCTAAATCGAGATTTAATTAAAAACAAAGCAAAACTAATATTATGAAAACAAATATACCAGAAACAGCTCAATTAATTCCAAGCGACTTTGTAATAATTGGAGGTTCAGGAGATCTTTCTGTAAGAAAAATAATACCAGCGTTGTTTTGGAGATTTTTAGATAATCAAATAAATAACAAATCCGGAATTATTGTATGTGTTCGTTCTAAAATTAATATTGACGAACTTGAGTCTAAACTTATACCTCATTGCCAAGAAGCTATTGAAGACAAACCTGAGAACAAAATACATTGGAATAATTTTTTAAATTTATTAACTATCGTTAATTTAGATGTAGTTTCAGGACAAGGTTCTTCTGAGTTATCTTCAATTTTAACAAACAAAATTGGTACAAGCAGGCCATTTATATTTTATTTAGCTATATCTTCTAGTTTATTCGGAAAAGCCTGTAATTTAATAAATAAAGAAGGTCTAAATTTACCACAAAGCAGGCTTGTAGTTGAAAAACCAATAGGACATAACAAATCATCTGCGATTGAGATAAATAATCAATTTGCTCAATATTTCGAAGAACATCAAATTTATAGGATTGACCATTATTTAGGAAAAGAGACTGTTCAAAATTTAATGGCTCTCAGATTTGCAAATACTTTTTTTGAAAATCAGTGGAATAATAAAAATATTGATAATGTGCAAATCACTGTTGCAGAATCTATTGGGGTAGCAGATAGAATTTCATACTATAATGAATATGGTGCAATTAGAGATATGCTTCAAAATCATTTATTACAATTAATTTGCCTAGTTGCAATGGAGCCACCATCATATTTTGAAGCAGATCAGGTAAGAGACGAAAAGTTAAGAGTATTAAAGTCTCTAAGAGTATTAGATAACAAAGATATGCAAACTGGACAATATCAAAGTTATGAAAATGAGCTTGGCAAAGTCTCAAGTACTGAGACATTTATATCACTTAAAGTTGATATTGATAATTGGCGTTGGGCTGGTGTTCCTTTTTATGTAAGAACAGGAAAAAAATTATCTACTAGGGCTAGTGAAATTGTTATTACCTTTAAGAAAAAGCCACATGATATATTTTCTAAAATAAAAGAAGGTAAAGAAGAAGATACCCCCAATAGGCTAATAATTAGAGTGCAACCCCAAGAAGGCCTTAAGCTAAAACTTACATCAAAAGCACCAGGCCCCGGTGGAATGAGATTTTTTCCCTCCGAATTAAATTTATCATTCGGAGAAACTTTTTCTGATAGATTACCTGACGCTTATGAACGATTATTAATGGATGTTGCTAGAGGTAATCAAACATTATTTATGAGGTTAGATGAGGTTTTAGCCGCTTGGGATTACATAGATCCAATTTTAGAAAAAGCTACCTTAGATAGACCACAATTATACATAGAAGGCACTATGGGGCCTGAAGATAATATTTTATCAACAAATGGTCATCAATGGATTGATCCACAAGAAGAAGACAAATGAGTGCCGTTAAATCAATTTCTGATAGATTAAACTCTTCTATAAAAAGTTTAGGAACAGCAAGTTTAGTATTGTCAGGTGGGAGTAGCCCAATAAAAATATTTCAAGAACTTTCAAACATTGATCTTCCTTGGTCAAAAGTTCAAGTTACTTTAGTGGACGATAGATTAGTAGAGGCTAACAATAGAGATAGTAATCAAAATTTAATATTAAATTATTTTTTGAAGAGTAAGGCAAAAGCAGCACAATTTTTTCCTTTAACAGAAGATTTAATTACAAAGTCAAATTTTTTTAAAATGCCATTTGATGTATCCCTACTTGGAATGGGTGAAGATGGTCATTTTGCATCATTGTTTCCTGATATGATTGACGATTTTGATGCATTTAATACTGATGCAAAATTCAAAATTTTTAAAACAGCATCTCAAGGAAACCCGTTTCTTCCCAGAATAACGATGAATTTATCATTAATTTTAAACAGTGAAATGATTGTTTTATTAGTCAAAGGAAAATCAAAACTTAAGGTTCTTGATGAAGCCATTAATAATAATAAATTACCAATTCACTATCTTTTAAAAAATAGAAATGAAAATTTTTTGATTGAGAAAATAGATGAGTAATCTTCATCTAAAAATTATTGAAGTGACTAAAAGAATAGCCAAGCGAAGTTTGAGTTCAAGACAAAAGTATTTAAATAACATAACTTCCATGGAACACGATAATGATACAGATAGAAATTTTGTTTCCTGTTCAAATATGGCGCATGCTGCCGCAGCGGCACCATCAGATGAAAAAAATTCTATTTTGATGAATACTAAACCAAATATAGGTATTGTTTCATCTTACAATGATATGCTTTCAGCCCACAAACCATTCGAACATTTTCCAAAAGTAATAAAAGCTGCAGCCACTCAATTTGGTGCAACAGCTCAAATCGCTGGGATGGTTCCTGCCATGTGTGACGGGGTAACGCAAGGTAGACCTGGAATGGAATTGTCATTAATGTCTCGAGACGTTATCGCAATGTCTACTGCTGTGTCTTTAAGCCATGGGGTTTATGACGCTGCGTTATGTCTTGGTGTGTGTGATAAAATAGTACCTGGACTTTTAATAGGTGCTTTATCGTTTGGGCATTTACCTGTGATATTTGTTCCAGCAGGACCAATGTCAACTGGAATTACTAATGAAGAAAAAAACCTTGTTAGAAAAGCTTTTGCAAAAGGTGATGCTACAAGGGAAGAATTACTTAAAGCTGAAATTTCTGCTTATCATGGAGAAGGTACCTGTACGTTTTTTGGAACGGCAAATTCAAACCAAATGTTAATGGAAATTATGGGGCTACACATACCAGGTTCTGCATTCGTTCATCCTCATAGTGATTTAAGAAACGCATATAACGTTGTTGCCACGAAGCAAGCTATATCAATTTCTAGAAAAGGCAAAGACATAAGGCCAATAGGTAAAATTATAGATGAAAGAAGTTTTGTTAATGCCATTGTTGGATTACATGCAACTGGAGGATCTACAAATCATACTCTGCACTTACCAGCTATGGCTGCAGCAGCAGGAATAAAGTTATTATGGGAAGATTTTTCAGATCTTTCTGAAATTACACCTTTATTAGCTAGAGTGTATCCAAATGGCAATGCTGACGTTAATCAATTTCATGCTGCTGGTGGTATGAGCTTTGTCATTGGAGAATTGCTGGATGCAGGCTTGTTAGATGGAACAGCTAGAACTGTATGGGGAGATAATCTATTTGATTATATTTCAGAACCAACATTAAAGAACTCTAAATTAGTTTGGAATAAATCTAAATCTAAATCATTTGACAGTAATATTTTAAAAAGCACTAAAGACCCTCATCAAAAAAATGGCGGATTAAAAATGTTAAAAGGAAATATTGGTAGAGGCGTAATTAAAATTTCAGCAGTAAACATGGATCAACAAAAAATAAAAGCTCCAGCAATGGTTTTTGACAATCAAATAGATGTTAAGGAGGCTTATGATAAAGGTTTGTTGAATAGAGATGTGGTAATTGTAGTTCGTTTTCAAGGTCCAAAGGCTAATGGTATGCCGGAATTACATGCTCTTACTCCAATACTATCAAATATTCAGGATTTGGGTTTTAAAGTAGCATTATTAACAGACGGCAGAATGTCTGGAGCTTCGGGGAAAGTACCTGCTGCCATTCATATAACTCCTGAGGCAATGGATAATGGAGTAATTGGAAAAATAAAAGATGGAGATGAAATAGAAATTGACGCTGTTTCTGGTCATATAAATTTAAATGAAAATTATGAAGATAGAGCGTCAAAATTTCCTAATGATAGAAATGATCAAAGAAGTTTTGGTAGAAATTTATTTTCTCTACTTAGACAAAATGCAACCAATGCTGAAAATGGTGCAGGTTTAAACTTAATCGATACCCACTAATTAATACCTCTTGAAACTTAACTTGCTGAAGCTATAGCTGCGTGCAGTAATACATTAGTACTTGATCCTGCCCAATGAGGCTTAATTTCTTCAGCTTCATTGTGACTTAATCCATCAACACATGGACACATTATCATAGCAGATGGAGCAACACTATTTATCCAACAAGCATCATGACCTGCTCCAGAAACTATGTCTTTATATGTATAACCAAATTTTTCAGCACTTTTTCTAATATTGGTTAAACAATCTTTATCAAACGTAACAGGGTCAAATCCTCCTATTTGTTTCATATTAAAATTAACTTTATATTTTTTACATATGTCTATCGCTAGTAATTTTAATTCACTTTCCATTTTATTAAGTTTTTCAATATCAGGAGATCTAAAATCGATAGTAAAGATTGACTGACCAGCAATAACGTTTCTTGAGTTTGGTGAGACCTCAATATGACCAACACTTCCAAGCGCATTAGGTTGGTTTTTATTAGCAATATTATTAACAGCTAAAATTATTTCAGACATTGCTAATGATGTGTCTTTTCTAACGTGCATAGGAGTGGTTCCTGTGTGTTGTTCAGTTCCTGAAAGTTCTACTTCTAGCCATTTTAAACCTTGTCCATGTGTTACAACACCAATATCTATTTCTTCAGTTTCCAGGATAGGTCCTTGTTCAATATGTAATTCATAATAACAATGAATTTTTTGCTCTCCTACCTTTTCAGATCCTTTCCAGCCAATTTTATTCAGTTCTTCTCCAAAAATATTTCCTTCTGCATCTTCGGCAGATAAAAGAGTTTTTACGTCGTATATGCCTGCATAACCAGCTGATGCCATCATCGCTGGTGGAAATCGAGAACCTTCCTCATTTGTCCAATTAACTATCATTATTGGATGTTTTGTTTGAATATTTAAGTCATTAAGAGTTCTTACTATTTCTAATCCAGCTAGAACGCCAAGTACACCGTCATATTTCCCACCAGTAGGTTGAGTATCTAAATGACTTCCAATAACAACTGGAAGAGCATTCTTGTCAGTTCCTTCCCTTTTTAAAAACATTGACCCTAATTCATCAACTTTCATGGTCATTCCAGCTTCTTCAGACCATTTTTGAAATAATTTCCTTGCATCGCCATCTTCTAATGTAACAGTTTGTCTGTTATTACCTCCTGCTATACCAGGTCCAATTTTTGCCATCGTCATTAAACTATCCCAGAGTCTGTCTTGATTAATTGAAATATTTGTTTCAGTTGCCATTGGAATATCCTTCTTATAAAAATCGTTACTTATTAACATGATGTATGACAATATAAAGTTAGATGAATTAAAAAGGAATTTGAAGTGTTTAAATTAGATAACAGATTAGAGAACGATAGTTTTTTTATGCATGAAATAAAAAACTTTCAAATTAGATTGATGAATGTTCAAGAATTCTTTTGGGTACTTCTTATTCCTATCAAGTCAAATTTAATTGAATTAAGTGACTTAGAAGTTGACGAAAGAAATGAATTATTAAATTTTGCAGTTGATCTTGGTAACTATATAAAGTCAGTCCAAAATTTTGATAAGGTTAATATTGGCATGTTAGGAAATGTTGTTTCACAGTTACACTTACATTTAGTGTTAAGAAATAAAGACGATCCGGCATGGCCTGGACCTGTGTGGGGGTGGAAATCAACTAGTAATCTTGAAGAGGGAACAAAACAAATCAGATCAAACTTAATTTTTCAATATTTAAAATAAAATCATTTAGGTAAAGAAATTTTAATTTGATCAACTAAAATATACCAAGCAAGACTTAAAATAACAATAACTCCTCCAGAAATCATAAATAGATTAGGTGTTTCATTTGTTCCTAACCAAACCCAAAATGGTCCAAGAGCAGTTTCTAACAACATTAAAAGGCCAATATTTGAAGCTTGTGTATAACGTGTTGCAAAAGTTAAGCAAGCAAATGATATTGGTAATATAATTAATCCAGATAATGAAATAGATAATATATCACCCTGGAAAAGCAAACCAGGCGATACTATTAGCAAGCCAATAAAACCATTACCCAAAGCGCTTATTCCTGTAACTGTCATTGCTGGAATATTTGGTTGGTATCTTAATAAAACTAAGCTTAAGCCCAATGAAGCTGCTGCTCCTATTCCACATATAGTTCCTATTAGAACGCTTCCTTCTGGTGCATTGAGAACGTTATCTCCATTGGCTACAGAAATACCAACACCTATTAGAGCGAGACAAGCTGTGATCCAAGTAGAGTTGTTTGTTTTCTCACCAAGTATAAATATGGAGAATATAGAGGCAAAAATAGGTGACGTAGCTAAAGTGAATAATATTAAAGAAGCAGAAGTTTCAGCAATACCATAAGTAAAAAAGAATGAACTGATTATTTGGCAACAAATTATACCAAAACCAACAGGGGAAAAAATATTTTTAAAATTGTCTCTAAAAACCTTAAAACAACTTGAAAATAAAATTAAGATGATACCCATCTCAATTCCTCTCCAAGTTAACATTGACCATACATCCATTTCAGACCATCTCATGAAAAGAACATCAGGTGATAAAATTAATGCACCAATACTGGCAATTCCTATACCCTTGAAAAGGTTTCCAGATAAAGAAAAGTTCAAAATATTTCCTAAATATAATTATTTATTTTTGTAAAAATCTAATAATATTTTTAAAACATCATTAGGGTTTTCTTGTTGGACCCAATGTCCTGCATTTTTAAGTATATGTCTACCACAATAATTTATGCATAAACTATTTTCCATTTTTTCTATAGCACCAGGCTTTTGGAATATTCCCCAGTCTTTCTCTCCGGCAATAAAACAAGAAGGCACTTCAATTTTTTTATTAGAAAAAATCTTTAAATCATTATTTTGAATTGGTGAAGTCATGCATCTATACCAGTTGAGGGCAGGTTGAAAAGAATTTTTAAAAAAGCTGCTCGCGTAAACATCTAACTCCTCATCACTTAACCAATTATCAAAATCACGGTTTTTGGGGAAATGTGGCATAACAGCTTGAACCATATTTTCATTAGATTTCATGATATAATACTCAGGCATTTTAGCTAAATTTTCTGCAGTCCAAGATCCTAATTCATAAGGATTGTTATCTACCCAGTCAGCACTTTTCATGTGATAATAAGCTCTAAGAAATTTATGTAATTCTTTTTGTTCTAGATGCATGTCTTTATTTGCTTCGGGCGTTGAGTAGTACCACTGGTAATGTTTTCTGGGCGTTTGTAAATTTTCTAAATCATGATGAATTGAATCCTCAACAAACAAATCTGTTTTAATATCAGGTGCACCTGTATATGGAGCACTCATCATAACAACAGATCTAAATATGTCAGGCCTTATCATAGCTGAAACTCCTGCAACAGAAGAACCTGCATCATGTCCAACTAACAAGTCTATTCTATTGATTTCCAGAGAACTAATAAAACTAATGATATCTGTACTAAGGCTCATTAACCTATACTCAGAAATATTGCTGTTATAATTTTTTGCTCCACCTGACGTTAATCCATAACCTCTCATATCAGGAGCAACAACCTTAAAACCTTCTTTTGCAAGTGTAGGCATAATTTTTCGCCAACTAAAACTTAACTCCGGAAATCCATGCAGTAGAAGTATTACAGGTTGATTTTTATTATTATATTTTTCTAAGGAGGCTTCTAAATAATGGACGTTTAGTCCCGTTGAAATATTTATTTTGTGTGATTTAATTATTGGATCAAGAAGTTCAATCATATTAAAATTTAGACCCCTATAAACTTTTTAATTAGTTTTATATTTTTTTATAGTGTCCATATTGACATCTATGCCTAAGCCAGGTTGTAAAGAAACATTGATCATGCCATCTTTTAAATTAAACGGATTATTTAACAACTCTCTTCTAAAAGGATGACTAGATTGATCATACTCTAAAATAGGTGAACGAGCAAAAATAGAGTGGTGAGTTGTAGGAATTGATGCAATAACTTGAATAGAGGCTGCTTGAGCAATAGCAGATCCCCATACATGTGGGTTGACTTCTATTCCAAAGCTATGAGCGAGATTAATTATATGCTTTGTAGCAGTTATGCCTCCACACGAACCAATATCAGGTTGAGCAATATCAACTGCGCCATTTTCAAATAAATTCCTAAACCCAAAAAGAGTATGTTCGTTCTCTCCTCCTGCAATAGGAGTATGTAATTTAGATCTTAACTCAACATAGCCATTAACATTTTCTGGTACTACTGGTTCTTCGTACCATCTAAGTTCGTAGTCTCTAAGGGCTTGTCCCAATTGTAAAGCTTCTGAGGTTCCATAGGCATGATTTGTATCAATCATTAGAGTTACGTCTTTACCAGCTAATACATTTTTAATAGCTTGCATGCATTCAACATCATCTTTTAAACCAAAGCCTAATTTAACTTTCATATGGTCAAATCCATTTTCAAAATGTGTAACAGCCTCTTCTGCTAATCTTTTAGCTTCTCCTTGACCTTTAATTCTATAAAAACCTGTCGCATAAGGTTTGATTTCTTTTCTGAATGCTCCTCCAAGCAATTGATAAATCGGTTGGTTGTAAAACTGACCAGCAATGTCCCATAACGCAATATCAATTGCGCTTATCCCAGAAATGACTGACCCTTTTCTTCCAAAGTCTCTAGTAGCATTATACATTTTGTGCCATAGCACTTCTATATCTAAGGGAGATTGATTTAACAATAGAGGTTTCAGAGCTGAACTTATAACTGCCGCGGATATTTCTGGCGGTTCTAAACCTTGACAAAAAGCTTCTCCCCAACCTGAAAGTCCATCACTAGTTTTTATTTCTACAAGTGTGGCAGAGCGTTTATTTACCCAACCTTGAGAAAAAGCAAAAGGAACATCTAATTCTGATTTTATTATATGAATAATAATATCTGTAATTTTTATTCCCATTAAAGCTCTCCACTCATATTAAGATTGTTACTATATCAATACTATTATGTTAGATGCATTCAATACTATTATGTTAGATGCATTATTTATTTTTAATTCGTCCTTTTAGAGTAATTGGAAGTTGAGCTAGCATAAAAAGTCCAATTAAAGGTGTTAATACAAACACTTTTACAAAAATCCAATCTTCTGTGATTAAATTTCTCCAAGCCAATTCATTTATTATAGTAAGAAATAAAAAAAACATTCCCCATCTAAAACTTAATTTAAACCAAGTCTCATCATTTAGAAAAAATTGCGAACCAAAAAACTGTTTCATCATTGCTTTCTTATTAACAATTCCTACTAATAAAACAAAACTAAAAAACCCATTAAATATAGTTGGTTGTATCTTTACAAATTGGTCGTTATCAAACCAATATGCAAATAAGGTAAATAAGGCTGACATAAATATTGCAAATATCTGAAACTTAGAAATTCTTTTTTCTATAATATAAAAAGTTAACATAACGAAAAGACTCAAGATCAGTGTAATAATAGCTGCAATTATTAAATTAAAATATTGAGTGCTTATAAAAAAACCAGTTAAAGGAATAATTTCAAAAAAAAATGCACTTAATCGCATTGTCTATTTCCTTTAATTTTTTTGTCCTAAAAGAGTTTTTGTAAAATCAGGGTTCTGACTATTTTTTCTAAGCCAAATGTTGAAAAATAAATCAATAAACTCTATGTCCTGTGTCTCAAGAACTTTTTCTTTATTAAAGTAAAATAAAGCATTGTTTCTATTTTTTATACCAATAAAAACATCATTTTTTTTAATTTCTCTAAAAGCTTTATTTAGTAAAGTATCTAAATCCTTGAGATCTTGTTTTTTCAAATCTTTTTGCATCTGTATTTGTTTTATAGTTTCTTTAACAACATTTTCTTTTGAAATATCTCTGTTGTATTCTAAAATTAATGCAAACTTATTTTTTTCAATTTTCCCCGTTTCTGACAAAAGCTTAGCATCATAAATATCCAATAAAAAATATGTATATTTAGCCTTCCCAACTAATTTATAAGTTGTGAAGTTCTTTTCTAAGATATTTATGGTTGTCTGATTTTTTAGATAATCTTTTTTATTTTCTGCATAGACTTGACTAAGATTTAAGGCTATTAACATAGCAAAAAAATACTTAAAAAACATGCTGAAGTTTACCAATTTTTCAAATTTAAAGATCCAATTTTGTCAGCAGTTTTCCCTCTTAAAAACACTAATGTTACTGATCCTATATTAATACCAAATTTGCTCACGTAAGCTCTGTTGATTGCTAGATCTTCGCTTTGTTGATAGATCCAATCATTAAAGTGAACTTTAATATTACTGCCCTTAATATTTAAATAAATATCATATGTCCAATTGAGTGTGTTACCTGATATTGATCCAGAAGCCTTGCCTTCCACGTCATCTGCATTCCCAACATAGATGACTTTATTATCATTGCTATCTATTTGTTTTTTGATCGTCCATATTCGCTTAGCTTTTTCTCCATCGTCATATAAAAAATCTTCATCTAATGTAAGAGTTTTATTATCAATTTTTCCTTTGATATTAACTCTGAATTGTCTTTTTAAGTTTCCAAATCTATCTTCAAAAATTCCATATGCTATAGTTTCGCCTTCAAAAAAAGCAAATAAATCTAACTTAGGTTTGTTGTTTTCAAATTGTTTCATATCTGTCTGAAAGCATCCTGTTAATGATAGGAAAAATGGGAAAATTAATAATAATTTGAATTTAAACATTGTTTCTTTGATAAAAGTCAAATTATACTCCAAAAATCTCTAAATAAATCTACTTATATTTTAATTTAATTTAATGACAAGTTTTTTTGATGATGTTGACTTGAATTAAGGCTAAACGCTTCTGCAAACAACTCATATGATTTTACTCTTGATGCCTCATTATGGCACCAGCTTAATATTGCAATTTCATCAATATCATTTTTTTTAACTAGTTCTTTTATTTTATTCTTTGTAAAATCAACTTCTCCGACAATCGCGTCTGAAAACATTAATTCATATTGTTCTTTCCAATTATTATCATGAATAATATTAAGAGCGTTATCTGGATCTGTAATAGGTCCAAGGTGACCAAAGTTTCTTCCTATTTTCCAAGCTGCCCTAGATGCAAAAAGGTATTTAGCTTCCTCCTGAGTTTTAGCAGTTAGTGCCCATAAGCATACGTTAACTAATGGTTCTTTTAACTTATTATTTGGACGAAATTCTGATTTATAAATTTTTATAGCCTCTTTAATACCTGAGCCATCTGTTATAAAGTGTGCAAAGCAATAAGGTATGCCCAAATATGCAGCTAATTGTGCTCCATAATTAGATGTTCCAAGCATCCAAATTTCTGGACTTGTATCAGAGGTGGGCTGAGCAACTAAATGTCTAAATGGATGACCTTCTAATAATGTTTCATTCGATACCCATGCCATTAGATCTCTTACGTGACCAGGAAATTGTTCGCTGTCATTTCTGCTGTTAGGATTTAATGCTAAAGCTGTTCTTCCATCCGAACCTGGTGCTCTTCCAAGACCTAAATCTATTCTGTTAGGTGCAATTGCTTCCAAAACTCTAAATTGTTCTGCAACTTTGAAGGGAGAATAGTGAGGTAACATTATGCCTGCACTTCCAATTCTTATATTTTTTGTTTGAGTGGCAATAGCCGCCATCAAAATTTCAGGTGCAGTACCTATTATTGATGGATGGTTATGATGTTCAGATACCCAAAATCTTTTATAACCAAGTTCTTCAGCTTTTTTTGCTAAGTTAATACTATCTTGAATTGTGATATGTTGAGGTTTGCCCTCAACAGCTACTGATTGTTCGAGAATAGAAACTTGCATTTAATAAACTCCAATAATTAATTTATCTTATAAATTTTAGCGGCATTTTTATAAAATAGCTTATTCTTTTCTTCGTCAGACATATCATCAGATATTATTTTAAATGCATTCCACAAAGATCCATAGCTGCAAGAACCTTTATCAACAGGAAAATTACTTTCAAACATACATCTATCAACACCAAACATACTAATAGTTTCATAAATCCAAGGCTTCCATGCTTCTGATAGTTGAACAGATGTTGGAGGTGAAGGTTCTTCATGAAATTTAGCTCCATTTACAGCCATACCTAAACCTCCCAATTTGACATTAATATTGGGTAGTCTTGATAGTCTCATCATAGCTGTTCGCCATTCTCTATGAGTTAAAGCTTGTCTTCCTTCATATTCACCTAAATGAATAGGTCCGCCAACATGATTAAGAATTATATTAAGATTTGGAAGTGCTCTAGCCACTTTCTCCATTTCGCCTAATTGAGTGTGATATATCCAAAAATCTAAAGATAAATTTGCATTTTGAAGACATTTAGCCCCATCAATAAAATTTGGGTGCAACATAAGTCCTAAGTCTGATTTTATAGCACCAGAAGAAATTCGGGCGTCAGGGTGAGAAGCTAAAAGCATTCTTATGCCTTTGAGTCGTCCTTTGCTTATTTCCAATCCCTTTTCAATTACAGGTTCTAACTTGTTACCAAAAGTTAAGTCCAGAGATCCGACGATAGCGGCATTTACCTTTACTGTATTATTAGGTATTAGATCGCTTCTTTTACCCTCATTTGTTGCGAATTCTATTTCTGTTAAAGGTTTATATTCATCTGCACCTTCTTTTGAATATATTTTAGTGTTGGAAGAACTCATTATGTAAACAGTCGATTTAATATTATGGCCTGAAACCTTAATATCATCTAGTAATTCTTCTACATAATATTTTCCAAAACCAACATCCCAAAGATGATGGTGTGGATCAATTATTGGAAGGTCTGGAAGTATAGGATCTTCTTTTAGTTGGTTTAGCCAATCTTCTCTAACTTCTAAGTGAGGTGATTTTATTTTTTCCATTTAAAATGCTCGGTATTAATTGAAAATTAATAATTTATTAACTATTCTCATAAATTATTGTCCTTTTATTTTGTTAGTGCAACGAAATTTTGATTAAGTTTTTAAATTTCAAATTTTGGAGAAAAGTTTAAATTATGACATCAAGTGTTAAAGTTAAGAAAAATTTTAAAAATATTAATGTATTTCCTATTGCAGGTGCTTTGGGAGCAGAGATTGAAAAAATAAATCTTTCTGACAATCTGTCAGATGATGTTGTATCAGAAATTTATGATGCTCTTCTAACATATCAAGTAATATTTTTTAGGGACCAAAATTTTGAACCTGTTTCTCAACAAGCATTTGCTAAAAGAATTGGTACACCCATAGTTTATCCATTTGTTGCAAGCTTAGATGGATTTCCAGAAATAACACCCATATTAAAAAAAGAAACAGACACTAATAATTTTGGTGGTATTTGGCATAGCGATACAACCTACCAAGATAAACCTCCTATGGGGACAATGTTGTATGGAATTGAAATTCCAGCATTTGGAGGGGATACAGAATGGTCTAATCAATATTTAGCTTATGAAAGTTTATCTGAGGGAATGAAAAAGTTTTTAGATACCCTTCAAGGTGTAAATATATCAGGCAAAGCTAGAGTTGCTAAAACTCGGTCAGACATTATGAAACATGCATCTGTAGGACTTAAAGGTGATGAGTTAAAAGCAATACATCCAGTAGTAAGAACTCATCCTGAAACAAAACGAAAATCCTTATATGTTAATGAAGCGCATACAACAAATTTTGTAGGTATGACCGAAGAAGAAAGCACACCGATATTAGAGTTTTTATATAAACATCAAATTAAGTCTGAATTTACTTGTAGGTTTCAATGGAAACCAGGTTCTGTAGCTATATGGGATAATAGATGTACTATGCATAACCCAATAAATGACTATCATGGTCAAAGAAGGTTGATGCATAGGATTACATTTGCTGGAGACAAACCTAAGTAAGGAGAACAAAATGTCACAAGAAAATTATTTTAATAATATTAATGATTTGGATAGCGGTATTAAAAGAGTATTAGGGGATGGAATTTCTACAAGAATTTTTTGTGGTGATCAGACAATGTTATCAATTGTAACAATTGAGCCGAATGCCAAGGGTCAAATTCATTCACATCCCCAAGAACAATGGGGTTTTTTAATAGAAGGTTCAGGAATACGCATTCAAGATGGCCAAAAAATTGAAATAAAAAAAGGAGATTTTTGGCAAACACCCGGCGGTATTGATCATGGTATAATAGGGGGTGCAGAAGGTGCTAAAGTATTAGATATTTTCAGTCCTCCCAGAGATGAATATAAAAAATCTGGCTCTGGTTTTGGCAATTAATTAATATAGGATATTATATGATACAAGTAGATTACTTTATGAGTCACGGAAGTCCTTGGACGTTTCTTGGTCATAAACGATTAGGAGAAATAATAAAAAAATATAAAGTTAAGCTAAATATGCGTCCTGTTAATTATGGAGAAATATTTCCTATATCAGGAGGTCTTCCAGTATCCAAAAGACCTGTTCAAAGACAAAAAATACGATTACAAGAATTAAAAAGATGGAGTAAATTTCTTGATATAAATTTAATTTCTCAACCGACTTCCTTTCCTTCAAAGTCTATGTTGCCATCTCTGTTAATTATAGCTTCTCAAATGATGAAAACAAATAAAGATTTTGAACTTGCTCACAATATTATGAATGCTTTGTGGGTTGAAGATTTAGATATAGATGATGAAAATGTTTTATTAAGTATTTTAAATAAAATGGATTTAAGTTCAAAAGAAATACTTTCATTAGCTAACAGTGAAGAATGTTCAAATACTATGCAAAGATTTACTAAGATTGCGATAGAAAAAAATGTTTTTGGGGCACCAACTTTTATAATAGATGATCAAATTTATTGGGGGCAAGATAGATTAGATTTTGTTGATAGACACTTAGAAAGCTTAATCGAAGCCTAATAAAAGTTGTTTTTACTGCTAAAATTTAGTAAGGTTCATTTCAACTAAAAAAGGTCTAATAATGGAAAAAAGCTTAAATACGAATAATAAAAATATAGTTGATTTAAAAACTGCTAGTGCAACAAAAGCTCAATTTAATTGGGAAGATCCTCTGTTACTAGATACATTAATTTCAGAAGAAGAAAGTCTCATTAAATCGACTGCTTATGATTATGCACAATCAAAGCTTATGCCCAGAGTAGAAGATGCCTTTTTAGACGAGAAAACAGATAAAGAAATTTTCAAAGAAATGGGACAACTCGGTCTCTTGGGTATTACTATTCCTGAAAAATACGGATGTGCTGGTGCTTCATATGTTTCATATGGGTTAGTAGCAAGAGAGGTTGAAAGAGTAGACTCTGGATATAGATCTATGATGTCAGTTCAATCTTCTTTGGTAATGCATCCTATATATGCATATGGAAGCGAACAACAAAAAGTTAAATATTTACCTGGCCTTGCTTCAGGTGAACTCATAGGGTGTTTTGGATTGACAGAGCCTGATGCTGGTTCTGATCCGAGTGCAATGAAAACTACTGCTACAAAAGTAAAGGGTGGCTATTCAATATCTGGTTCTAAAATGTGGATTTCTAACTCACCAATTGCTGATGTTTTTGTGGTTTGGGCAAAATCAAAGGAGCATGGTGATGCTATTAAAGGTTTTATTCTAGACAAAGGAATGGATGGCTTAACTGCTCCAAAAATTAAAGGTAAATTATCATTGAGAGCATCTATTACAGGAGAGATCGTAATGGATGAAGTGTTTGTTCCTGAAGATAATTTAATGCCTAATGTATCTGGTCTAAAAGGACCATTTGGTTGTTTAAATAGAGCAAGATATGGTATCGCCTGGGGTGTAATGGGAGCCGCAGAAGATTGTTGGTTTAGAGCAAGGCAATATACATTGGATAGAAAACAATTTGGTAAACCTTTAGCTGCAACTCAACTAATTCAAAAAAAACTTGCTGATATGCAAACAGAGATTACTCTTGGTTTAGGCGCAGCGCTCCAAGTTGGAAAACTTTTTGATCTAAATAATCTAGCTCCTGAGGCAATATCACTTATTAAGAGAAATAACTGTGGTAAAGCACTAGAAATTGCTAGAATGGCTAGAGATATGCATGGGGGAAATGGAATTCATGCTGAATACCAAGTAATGCGGCATTTAATGAATTTAGAAACTGTTAATACTTATGAGGGAACTCATGATGTTCATGCATTAATTTTAGGAAGAGCTCAAACAGGTATTCAAGCTTTTTTTTAATGAATTATTTTTTATATAATCAAGAATATTAATGTTAAATAGTATCTTTCTTATATTTTTTTTTCAATTAGTAGGAGAGTTTATTCAAAAATTCTTAGAACTTAGTATTCCTGGGCCTGTAATAGGTCTTTTTTTATTATTAATAATGTTATTATTGAGTAAAAAAAAATATTACAAAATACCTGTTAACTTTCAAATTAATCTTATTAATTCAGCAGAAAATTTATTAAATTATCTTCCATTACTATTTATTCCTGTTGGGGTAGGGGTTGTTATGCACTTATCCTTACTAGAAGATAACTTAGTACCAGTTATGTTAGTAATAATTATTGGCACTCTATTAACGCTAGCCGTAACAGCATTTGTTATGGAAAGACTTTTAAAAGTAGTTAATAAAGATGATTGATCAACAGAAATTATATGAGATATGGGTTTATCTTCAGGCAGAACCTCTTTTTTGGCTTACACTTACAATTGGATCTTATCTTATTGCGGATTATTTTTACAGAAGATCAAATTTATTTCCGCTCTTAAATCCAGTTGCTATAAGCGTTTTAATAGTTAGTGTAATTCTTTTAACTTTTGATATTCAATATGAACGTTATTTTGATGGTGCAAAATTCATTCACTTTTTATTAGGACCAGCGACTGTTGCTTTGGCAATACCAATATATAAAAAATGGGATTTAATTTTATCAAATAGTAGGGCAATATTTATCTCTCTAATAATAGGTTCTTTTTTTGCAATTTTTATCACTTATGGTTTATCTTCATACTTTGAACTCCAACAAGAATTAATATTAAGTTTACTACCTAGAAGTGTTACGGCTCCTATTGCAATGGGTATATCAGAACTGATAGGTGGTATTCCATCACTAACAGCCATAATCACTATCATTACGGGCATTATAGGGGCCTCCCTAGGTATTTTCGTATTTGATTTAATGAAATTAAAAAAAATGGAAGCTCGAGGCTTTAGTCTAGGTCTTGCAAGTCACGGGGTTGGAACTGCAAGAGCAATGAGTAGAGATACAAATGCTGGAGTTTTTGCGGCCGTTGGAATGGGTTTAAGTGGCTTGGTTACCTCTGTAATTTTGCCGCTATTTATAAAATTTATTTTCTAAAGTAGAAAGATTTATAAGTAACTTATTTGATACTAAAGATTGTCTTCTTCTAAAATTTTTGTCAATTGAATGCAAGTATTTTGAAAGTTTACTAACAAGTTAATTTTTATTTATTCAATATAGTTCTTCCAATATTTTCAAAAATGTTAGCTTTTAAATTTATTTTTAAACAAATTAAGCTTTCTTTAAATTTTTTTTCTTCATCTCAGTTTTAATCTTTAAAATTTTGAATATTAGCTTATCATAATTATGTATAGAGACTTATTAGTTTCATGAACAAGCAAATCAACTTAAGTAAGGTATAAGAATGTCTGAAGTTAAAAGGAAACTAGCCACTATTCTTGCAACTGATTGTGTTGGTTTTAGTAAACATATGGAATCTCAAGAAGAGAAAACACTAATAAACCTGAAAGCATGTAGAGATATTATAGACCCATTAATTACAAAATATGGTGGTCGTATTTTTCATACTGCCGGAGACTCAGTTATTGCAGAATTTGATAGTCCAGTTCAGTCAGTTAAAGCGGCAATTGAATTTCAAAAATTTATTAACAATAGAAATAAACAAGATGAAATAGATCCAAAATTATCATGGCGTGTTGGAATACATTTAGATGACATAATAATTGAAGGTGAAAATATTTATGGTAATGGTGTAAACATTGCTGCCCGCTTAGAAAGTCAATCTCCAGTAGGAGAAATACTAATCTCGGAAGTTGTTAATAAACAAATAGAAAAAAAAATTGAGGAAAAAATTCATCCGTTAGGTAGAATTATTCTAAAAAACATATCAAATGATTTTGAAGTGTTTTCAATTTTAGGTGATGGAAAAAATAAATTTTCTAGCAAAAGTAAAATTACCTTAAACAAAAAACCCAAGTTTGCAATTCTTCCATTTGCTAATACGAGTAAAGATGAAGATAGCGGTTTTTTGGTTGATGGCATATGTGAAGACCTAATAACTGAATTTTCTATGATGAGAGAGTTTGATATATTGTCACGTCAAACATCTGTTAATTTCAAAGCTGAAAATCAGGATATTAAAGAATTTTCAAAACAATTCGATTTGGATTTTTTAGTCACTGGTGGAATTAGAGCTTCAGGTAAAAGAGTAAGAATAAATATTGAGTTAAGTGATGCCAATGATGAAAGTATAATTTGGAGTAACAAATATGATAGAGTACTTGAAGATATTTTTGATTTGCAGGATGAAATTGTAAGAAAAATTTCTATTGCACTACTTGGTGAAATAGAAATAAGTTCATTGCAACGGTCAAAAAGAAAACCAACTGAGAATATTAGTTCGTATGAATATTTGCTTAGAGGAAAAGAAAATCATCATAAATTTACGAAAGAGGCTAACTTAAAAGCATTAGAAAATTTTGACAAAGCTATTCAAGCAGATGCAAATAATGCACAAGCATATGCTTGGAAAGTTTGTACATTAGGTCAATCTATGTTTAGAGGTTTTTCAGATCGTGAAGTAGATGATTTGATGACAGAAGCTAAACAAAATATTGATAAAGCTCTAGAACTTAATGAGAATGATTTTGAATGTCATAGAATGTTATCAGCTGTTTATCTTAGTAATCATGATTATATTTTAGCTGAGGATCATGGCAGAAAAGCTTTTAATATGGTTCCTAACGATCCAAGGGTTTTGTCTGGTTATGGCGAGGTTTTAGTCAGAGTTGGTAAAGTTGAAAAAGGTTTAGAGTTGCTTAATAAAGCATTTGACCTGGACCCTATACCACAAGGACAGTCGACTTCAGATAATAGAGTAAAAGATCTAATATTAGGGTACTTTTTTGCAGAAGATTTTAAAAAAGTTGTAGAACTAAGTTTTGATATAAGGATAATGGATGCAAGATCATTAGCATTGATTTTATATTCGAGATCACAATTAGAACAAGATTTAAAAAATAGTAATGAATTCAAATTACTTAAAAGTGAATTTAAAGATATAACTTGGGAATCAACAATTGATAGATTTCATATTCAAGACGTAAAAACAAAAAATGAACTTTTATATTTTATTTTAAAAATTTAAATTTTAGCTTGATTATTCTGTGCAGCTATTCTGAATAGAGCATTATTAGCGCCATAACCTTGATAGTCATTTACTCTTTGAACAAACTCAAAGAAAAATTGATCATTAAATACATGAGTATATATTTGTAAAAATGATCCATTTTCGTCTTCATCATATAATATGTTTAGATCTTTTAGTTCATTACAAAAATTAAAATCTAACCCAAAGCGAGCTTCAATATCATCATAATAATTATTAGATATTTCTAAAAATTTTTGACCACGGCTCATTAAATCTTTAACAAGCTTAATAATGTTTGAAGTACTTATAGCTATGTGTTGAATTCCAGGCCCTTTTTTACTTTCTAAAAACCTTCCTGCTACAGTTTTATTATTATCAGTGGCATTCATTGTCATTCGGAATGTTTTGTTTCCATTTTCAATGATTTGACTTTTAGTAATTCCAGATGGGTCAATAATGTCTACAATAGCTGATTTTTGGCAGTTAAATAGTGTTGTATATGAAAGGAGAGCTGAGGACATTTCGTCATAATGTACAGTTTGAGCTATATGATCTATTTTAAGATTAAATCTGTCTGTTTTAAGAATGCTATTTGAACCAAAATCTTCTTCCCAAATATTTTCTGTTTGTTTGTCCATAACATAAATTAATCCATCTATATTCTTAATCACATCCATTGATAAATTATTTTTTCCCTTATCTTTTTTAATTACTTCAATGTCCAATAGTTTGGTTTTGTTTAATAAGACGTTTAGATCTTCAACTTTTATACCATAAGCATATGGATATGGACCTTGTTTTCTTCCTTCTTTAACCAAAGGAGAGTTTTCATAGTTAATAATTATTTTAACCTCATCAAACATAAATAATTTTATTAATTTAGTTTTATGTTTTCCTATTTTTTTAAAACCCATTAATTCAAATATTATTTCTAACTCAGTTATATTTTTTTCTTCAACAGAAAATTCTATAAATTCAATATTATTAATTAAAACTTTATCTAGATTATTTTTTGTTGTTAATGACACTAAAGATTTTTTTCCGTCTTTTGCAATTTGTTCCCTAGGCCCTGATCTATAACTATCATTAAATATTTCTAGTGAGAGGTAGCCATCATATCCTGTTCTATCTAGTGCATTCATAAAATCAGAAATTGGTAAATCACCTTGGCCAGGCATATTTCTAAAATGCCTACTCCAATAGAGTAGATCCATGTTATGTGATGGCGCGTCAGCTAACTGAACTATAAATATTTTTTCAGCAGGTATTGAGGATATAGAATTTAGATCTATTTTTTTTGATAAAGTGTGAAACGAATCTAAAATAATTCCAACATTTTCATGATTAGCTCTTCTGACTATTTCCCAGGCATCGCGATGATCATTTATATATTTGCCCCAAGCTAGTGCTTCATAACCTACTTTTATAGATCTTTCTTTGGCGATTTCCCCCAATTCATAAAAATCATTAGCTGCTCTGTCAATTCCGCCTAAAGATATATTTGAAGTATTAGAGCAAATTAATATTAAATTTGTGTCTAATTCCTCCATTATTTCAAATTTTTTCTTAGCTCTATCAAATGCTCTTTTTCTGTGTTGATCAGGCATTCCTTCAAAGTCTCTGAAAGGCTGAAATAATGTTATTTCTAGTCCATGATCTTTAACTAATTTTTTGACTTCTTTAGGAGATAGGTTATTAGTTAAAAAATCATTTTCAAAAATTTCAACGCCATCAAATCCTGCTTTTGCAATTGCATGAATTTTTTCTTTTAATGTTCCATTTATTGATACAGTTGCTATAGATGTTTTCATTTGTAATTCCAATAATATATGATATTTTTAAATAATATATGATATTATTATTATGTTCAATAACTTGTCATATAAATTTTAAACTGGAATATTTCTTTATGATGAATTCATTCAAAACAGTAGGTTTAAATACCTATGAAGTTATTAAAAACGATATTATTTGTGGTATTTTACCTCCATTAAAAAAATTAAAACTTTTAGAGCTTAAAATAAAATACAACACAAGTGTTTCAACTCTTAGGGAAATATTAAGTAGATTATCTGGTGATGGATTTGTTGTTTCAAAAGAACAAAAAGGATTTTATGTTAGTGCAGTTTCTAAGTCTGATCTTTTTGAAATTGCTAATTTAAGAATATTAATTGAGAGCCATGCTTTGCAGCAGTCAATAAAAAATACTAATCCAGAATGGGAGGGATTATTAATATCAGCCCACCATAAATTAAAATTCTATGAAAATGAAATGTTACAAAAAAAAACAGATGATAGAAATAATTGGAAAAAACATGATAGTGAATTTCATCAAGTTTTAGTACAGAATTGTGGTTCGAAAAATTTAATAGAATTACATAAATTGATTTTTGATAAATACCTAAGATATCAATTATTAATTTTAACTTTCAGAGGTTCTAAATCTGTTCAAGAACATCAAGATATTTTAGATTTCACATTGGGTAAAAATTATGAAAAAGCTCAATTTGTTTTAAAAACACATATAACAAACGGTATTGATCACGCATTACAAAACTTTAAATTAGATTAAAATTGAATTTTGAAATTAATTGTTTTAAGTATCTTCAATAAATATTTATTAGGGCTTTATTATGAAGACAAACCTGTGTAGTGCTAAAAAAAAAGATTTACGTAAAAAAGCATACTCACTAAAACCATATGTCATGATTGGTCAACAAGGCCTTACAGATGCTGTTCTTGCTGAAATTGATCTAGCCCTAAACGCACACGAACTTATAAAGATACGTATTAGAGGCGCGGATAAAAATGAGCGTTCTCTGCAATGTTTAAAAATTGAACAAGAATTGAATGCAACAATTATACATCAAGTTGGATTTATTACTGTTATATATAGACCTAAAGCTGATATTTCTGAAGTTCAATGAAAATATTTTTTTTACTTGATTTACTCAAGTTTTTTTTAAGAAGTGATCTGCTAGAGATTAGATAATTTTAATAAATAAGGTATATTTTTTTTAAAATTGAAAAACCCTTTTTTTGCATAGGAAAAAGCATTTATGTCCCATTCTCTTGCATAAAATTGATAAGTTACTTTTTTATCAGAAAGTTGATTTAAAAAAGAACTATTTTTAAATATTTCGTTACCAACTGTCTCATGTGGTAAAATTAAGTTTTTAATTTTTTTTAATTCAATCCATCTTAATAAATTTTCAATCGTCTCAACTAATTCAATTTTATTATTATTATTAATAATATCTTCAAAAATATCATTTTCAAATTTATTTATTAAAGGGTTTCCATTCTTTAATTTATATAAACACGTATGATAATTAATATTAAAATCTATAAATTCTTGATTTAATGTTAAATCATTATTGTTTAAAACTATTCCTAAGTTATCAATTTCTGTAATTGAACTTTCTTTAGAAAAATTTAAGTCTATAGCCTTTTCATGAGGAGTATTTTTGGGTGATAAAGTTATATCTTCATGTAATTGTCCCTTTGGATAAAATCTATTATCAGTAAAATGTTTTATATTTTCAGCTCTTGCTATGTAAGGTTTCCCAATTGTTTGAATGCCTGCGACCCATCTCCAGCCTAGTGTATTAGATGCAGGACACCAATCAATTAAGTTATTTTTAAAAAAATTTGCGCCAGACTCCCAGCTATACTTTAAAGTAAAAATCCAAATACTAGCAAACCACATTCGTGAATGGTTATGAAGGTAACCTGTTTCAATTAATTCATCTTTCCAATGATCAAAGCATTTTATACCTGTTTTGGTTGGTATAATTTGATTGTAATGCTTTAATTCATATTCTTTATAAACATAAGGATGAGTTTCTAGCCATCCTTTCCAATATGTTCTCCAAAAAATCTCTTCAATGAATTTTTCAATATTTTCATATTTATGTTTATTTAAAATGATTTTTAATACTTCGTATTCACTAATAAATCTTCTTCTTAAATAAGGTGATAATCTAGAAACATTTTTATGAGGAATTCCATAGTCAAAATTCCTATCCGAAGAGTATGATAAAATTTGAGTATCACTAAATTGCTTTATGCTTTCTATTAACTTAGATTTACTCTTAGGGAACATGATTTTATATATTTGCAATAATTAAATATGAAAAAATTAACACTACGATAACTATAGATGAAAGTACTCTTCTCAAATAGATATACCATTTTGGAAAAAACAAAATATCTTTGTATATTTCATCAATTAATTGAGAGATCATGAATCCTATAGATAATATTAATATACTAAAATTTTGTTCTAAAGATAATATTATAATTCCAAATAATGCAGGTGTTATTGACCAAATAAGTGTGAATATTTTAAATCTACTTGAATAATTAGTAGTTTTTTCAGATTCAAGTATCATTCCCCAATAAACAGATCCTAAAAAGGTCAAAATAATTACGCCATAATTTTTAGTAAGATTAATCGTAAATAATAGATTTGGATAATTAAACCATGTATCAATTAATCCTACTATGAAAGGAGTTAATCCAAAAAATCCAAATAAAATTATTAATTTTTCATAATTTTTAAATTTATTATAATTTTCTAAAATATTTTTCATTAAGTTATGCTTTTGGGAAATAGTAATTTAATTATATCTTTAATTATAATTAATGTTGATAACAATATTTTAAAAGCTAGAGAGCCAAATAGTCAATGGATAACTGTATTGTATGTAAAAGTAAATGTTTAGATATTTTTTTAAAAGTCGATGATTTAACTTACTGGAAATGTAAATTTTGTGAAGCAAAGTTTTTGGATAAAAAAAATTATATTAGTTACAACGAAGAAAAAAAACATTACTTAAAACACAATAATAGCCTTAGTGATCAAGGTTACAGAGATTTTCTTCAGTATCTTATTAAACCACTCAAAGATAAAATATCAAATAATGACTTTGGTTTGGATTATGGATGTGGTTATGCTCCAGCGCTTACAGATATATTCAAAAAAGATGGCTTTAATATTGATGTTTATGATCCATTTTTTTTTCCTAATCAAAATATTTTTCTTAAAAAATTTAAATTTATTGCTTGTTCTGAAGTTGTTGAACATCTTTTCAAACCATACGAAGAATTTATTAAAATTGATAACTTGATGGACTTGAATGCCTGGTTTGGGGTCATGACTTCATTTATGACTGAAGATTTTTTATTTAAAAATTGGCATTACAGAAGAGATCCAACACATGTGGTTTTTTATAAAAAAAAGACATTTAAGGTCATAGCTAGTCAACGTCGTTGGAAAGTTTTATTTCCATCAAAAAATATAGCATTATTTAACAAAATTGATCTTAGTTAATATTTTTGTGCTAATTTATTTTAGTCCTACTAATAAAACGTGATAATAAAAGAAACTTTAATATATTATGGTAAAATCTAAAGTAGAAAATCAACCTTTGTTTGATGGTAACGACAAATTATTTAAATTCTATTTACAAGATTGTAAACTTTACTTTGAATACGGTGTTGGGTTATCAACAAGCTGGGTATTTGAAAACTCTAATACAAAAATTATAGCTGTTGACACTGATAAAGAATGGATTAGTCATGTTGATAATAGAGTTGATAATAGAGTTGATAATTTACGCGTCAAATTAGTTTGGGTTAATCTAGGAGATTTAACAAAGTGGGGTCGCCCTAATTCTTATAAATATAGAAATAATTTTATTGATTATGTAAGTGGTGTTTGGAACTTTAAAAGCCAAGCAGACGTAATATTAATTGATGGAAGGTTTAGAGTGGCTTGTTTTTTGTATAGCTTGATACACTCTAAAAAAGATTCAATAATTATATTTGACGATTACTTTAATCGACCATGGTATCATATTGTTGAAGATGTTATTCCATTATATGATAAGTGTGGACGCCAGGCTATTTTTAAAGTCCCAGATAATTATAATAAAAATTTAGCACAAGATTTATTAATTAAATTTTTATATGTGTTTGATTAATCTTTTAAAAATTCACTTATTTTTGGTTGATATGCAAAATCACCTAAATTTCTAAAATTAAATGTTAGATAAATAGAATCTTCTGCAAGTAAATCTCTGTCAGCAACCTCACCGCTACTCTTATATTCAAGTAATATTGTTAAACAATTTCCAAACATATAACCTGTATCTGTGTAGGCTAAAGCTAAACTTTCTTCTATTAAATCTTCTTTATTATTGCCTAGATCGTATGTCTGGTTATAGGATGTAGACCAGCTTGAAAAAGTTTTAGAAACCCCTAATTTTAATTCTTCTCTGTTAGTGTTGTTGGAAACAAACCCGCCATTGACAGATTTATGATTTGCAGAATATGACCATTCATTTATAGACCCATTAAGCTTAAAATCTGAAGTGTCAGATTCAAAATTATGGTGGTTGTAAAGTGAGAACCATGAAAAATTAAAAAAAGCACTTGGGTTCCAGTCAATAGAACTAATTATATGTGACTGTCTTCCTTGGTTAATACTGTTAATATTTTTTTGAGTACCGCTCATTTTTTGACTTTGACCTACAAAAAAATTTATATCCCCATAATTTTCGGTCATAACTAAAGTTGTTAAACCTGCATTCAATCGGTCATTGCTTTGAATATTATCTCTACCTTGATATTGGTTGGTTAAAAACAAATTAGCCTGGTCTAATCTGAATTCAGATGAGTCCCTGTTTGGAACTTCGTCAGTTCTGTCAGTTGAAAACACAGAACTAAATTGAAGTTTAGGTTCAAATATAATTCCAACATTCTCATTTGCAAAATCGTACTGTTTGCTTGCAGCTATTGAAAAACCTGATGAAAACCTATCTATATATCTGTTTTTATTTTCATCTGTTGAGGGTCTTCCTTGTATAGAATACAAATCTAAACCTACATTAAAATCTCCCTCAATTGTTATATCATTAAGATAAACCTTTTTATTAATCTCTCCGAGTCCAGACCAGCGCTTAATGTCATAACCTTCATCATTATAAATTGAATGAGCTTTTAATTTAATATCATAGTTATATTTTTGGTTATTGTTAAAAAAATGATGAGATATTGAAGGTGCTAGAGTGGGTTCATTGTTGCTTTTAGTACCGTTTAAATTTTGAATATTATATATTTCTATATTTGAAATCGACTTTTGATTTACCTTTTCTAAATTAATGAAACTTTTATATGTTGAATCACCGTCAAAACCATATCTTCTCATAAATGTTTCTTGATCAGCATATTTCCCTTCTAAAGTCATGTTCCAGCCGTTTCTTAAATTAGACGTAGCAGAAAGGTTAACTCCAAAAACATTATCTCCTACAGATTTATTAGTATCTAGATTTCCTTTAAAAATATTAGTTTCTAATGAAGTAGTCTCATATTTTTTTCTGATGTTTAATTGATCAGCATGACCCGTTTTCCCATTTTGGTGAGTAGTAAACGTCATATCCCAAGTTGGGTTGTTTTCAGGAGCATAGTAATAAGGTACTTTAATATGAAATCTATTTTGATTTGAGTATCCATACTTTGGTGTTAAAAAACCAGACCTACGTTTAATAGTCCAATCTGGAAAACTTAAGTAGGGAAGATAATAAACAGGCATAGAAAAAATTTTCATAACAGGGTGAGTAAGATAAACAGTTTGTGTTAAAGGGTCATGTTTAATTTGTTTAGATTCAATTCTCCAAATAGGGGTCTCACCATCTTTTACATTGCATTCACAAGCTGAATAAACTCCTTCATTAAAGAAACTCTCTCCGTTATCATTTCTACGAAGTTCTGGAGATGTTATATAAGATTTATCAGCTAACTTGGCATATAATGGTGATGCAACAATTGATTTAAACTCATTTGTAAGAACTACTTTATCTGACTCGTATATCGAACCATCTTTTTCTGTTAGTAAAACATTCCCAATAGCAACCGCTTTATCAGTTGTTTGGTTATATTCAACCTTGTCAGCAGTGATTTTACGTGCATCTGATGTGATGACTACATTTCCAGTTGCTGTCATTACATTTGTGCTGTCATTTACCTGAAGCTTATCGCTTGTGAAGTTAATATCTTCAGACTTAGAAAAAGGTTTTTTGTTATTTTGAGCAATAGCATTTTCGCTTATAAAGAAAATCAAAAAACAAAATAATCTTAAAAAAAACATTATTATCCTTATAATTATTTATTTATACATAACGTATTTGAATATTAAATGACACTATTAATTGTTAAAATAAAACTTTGCCTGGGTTCATTATACATTTTGGATCGAGTTCTTTTTTTATTGTCTTCATCAAAGAATAAGCCACACTGTCTTTATGCTTTTCTAAGCTTTTTTTCTTTAATTGTCCCACGCCATGTTCTGCAGAAAAAGAGCCATTATACTTATTAACAATTTCATAAAGTTTATCTGTAAGCTCAAGACTTTTACCATCAAATCCATCCGGCAAAGATCCATTACCAAAAACATTATAATGAAGATTTCCATCGCCTAGATGTCCAAAATATATTGTTTTTAAGTTAGGTAGAAAGTTAGTAATCATTTTTTGTGCATCTTTATGAAAACTTTCTATCGACGCAACAGGTAATGAAATATCGTGCTTTAAACATTTGATAAGTTTAGATTTCTGAAGTTCTTTTTTTTCAGATTCTGCACCTGCTTCTCTAATTGACCAGATTGACTTTTTTTGGCTCTCATTTTT